>RDXD01000267.1 GCA_004292575.1 Bacteroidota bacterium | reverse complement strand
CTTTCCTTTGAATTCAGTTATGAAAGCGATTGAACAAAAAAGAGAAGGTTCGTTGCAACAGATTTCTTTGATAACAAAAAGACAAATTGGAGAGTTAAAGAAAGAGAAGTAGTTCAATGCTCGTGGACTATTACTGCTGCCAACATCAAGAACAATAGCCGTCAATCCCCCGAAATAAAAATCCCCTGTGCATTGCATACACGGGGGATTGCGGTTATGGTGCAGTTGACCGACACCGCCGAAGGGGTCGATTGGTATAGGGGAAGAGTAGCTGCCTTTTGCAGGCAGGCGTTGAAATGAAAACGAATAGCGGTTGCATTTTGCAAACTGCTGCTACTCTCCTGCTGGCGCTGCTACATGGTTTCCCTTACCCGTTGCGTGGACAACGGTAGTTCGGTATGGCGGCGGTGGTGCTGTTTTCAGGTGTACATTAAGATAGTGGTGCTGGCGATGCACGGGCAGGCATCTGCCCTTGTGCCGATGCCTGCTGATCAATACAGGAACGTACTAACAGTTTTGCACAGTCGCTTTTTGGATACTCGATGTACAACAGCTCCATCTTGCCCGTTTTACATTGGGGACATTGGGTGATGTCGGTACCGGTTTGCTCCAGCAGGCGCTGTGCTGCCGGCACTATTACCTGCGGCGGTAGTGGCCCCAGGTGCAACTGCTTGCGGATACTCCTGAGCCGCTCTGCTTTACCGTGGTTTTGCATATAACCATAATGCCTGATTTTTACAAACCCACGGGGTAAAAAGTGAAGGGCAAGCCTACGCAAAAATTCTGCCCGGCTCAGTGTCATTGTTTTTTGAACAGCACCTACAGCATAATCTTTGTACTTGAATGTTACACTGGTGTCTGTTATACTCAGTATCCGGTGGCGGGTGATGGCAATTTTGTGGGTATAGCGCCCCAGGTATTCTACCACCGTACCGGCATGACTGAAGGGGCTTTTGGCATATACGTTCCATTTTTTGTACCCGGCCTTTTTTATCAACTGCCCGGTATTGATGCCTGTGGTTTTTAAACAACCCGCTGCCAGCAGCTTGCGCAAGCCTGACAGGTAAATGCCTTTGTACATCGTCTGCATGGCTTTTACCGGAAACAGAAATTTGCTGTTGGCTCGTTTTGCGGCTATCCACTTACCTGCTTTGATGCCACCGCCACTTACTATGCAATGGACATGTGGGTGAAAGCTTAAATCCTGCCCCCATGTGTGTAATACCATAGTGATGCCACAGGTGGCACCCAGGTAGTCGGGATGCTGGGATAGTTGCAGCAGGGTTTGTGAAGCGGCGTCAAATAATAGTTTGTACAGCTTTACCCGGTTGCCCAGTATGAGGGCATGAAACTCGTGTGGCAGTGTAAACACCACATGGTAGTAGGCAGTAGGTAGCAGTTGTACCTTTAGGTTGTCTATCCATTGAGCTCGTTTCATTCCGCCACAGTTGGGGCAATGCCGATTGCCACAACTGTGGTACTGGATGTGCCGGTGGCCACATGTGGCACTATTGCAGCGGTAGTGGTGCATGCCCATGGCGGCGGTATGGCAGCGGTGCAACTGACCAAATACCCATTGCGGATATTCGTGCAGGTGAGCAATGCTGCTATCAGCAAAAAGAGCTTGCAGTGCCTGGGCGGTGATGGCCTCGCTCACAAAACGGGTTCGGCTTTTTCCGGCACCGCCTGCTCCTGCTGTTGTTCCTCCTGCTGACTTGGTTTGCTTTCATTTTGGGGTATGGATACGGGTAACTCCAATTGGTCGAATGGGGATACAATGGCAGCTCGTACGTTCTGTTGCAAGTGCAGGTAGATGAGGGTGGTATCCAGATTGCTATGCCCCAGCAGTTCCTTGATGGTATGCAGATTGGTACCGGCATCCAGCAAATGGGTGGCAAAACTGTGCCGGAGGGTATGCGCCGAATAGTCTTTGCCACCAAGGCCAATCTTGGTAATGTACTGTTGTATAAAATGCTGGATGCTTCGCTCGTGCATGGGCGATCCGGGTGTTTGGCCTTCAAAAAGATATACAAGGGGTTTATACAACCGGTAATAACTCCGTAATGGTTCCAACAGGTGTTTGGGTAAAATGGTAAACCGTTGTTTGCCGCCTTTGCCGTTGGTTACCTTGATCTGAAATAACTGGCTATCGATGTCTGCCAGCTTCAGATTTTTGA
>RDXD01000477.1 GCA_004292575.1 Bacteroidota bacterium | reverse complement strand
CGATAGCTTATTATGGCTTATTGCTACCAACACCGGTAAAATGCTGTACCACAAGCATAAAAAGACCATTGTGCACCGGTTTGCCTACACGCCTGAGTGGCAAATGGGTACTGGCGTTGAATTGCATAATTCAGCCTTTTATGCACCCAACGGCACACTTTGGGTTTGTAGCTGGATGGGGCTTGAGAAAATAACCAACCATACCAATCAGTTTCAGAAAGGAGAACTGGCGGCCCTGCATACCATACAATACAACATGCTGAGTGGCATACAGCCACATGAACGTCGGCCTCGAATGCTTTGGGTGAGTATTCATGGCAGTGGAATTGCACTGATGGATGGAATAACAGGCAAAATTGAGAAAAGCTGGTTTCGGATATCACCCGTTAAAAACGAGGACCTATACTATGGTAAACGCTGGGTGCAATCGCTTTTTAGGGATAAAAAAGGGGTTATATGGGGAGGTAGTTACGATGGCTTTGCCCGAATTGAAAAAAACGATGTAGCGTTTATTAGCCTCTTAAATGGTAAAAACAAATCGCTGTACGGCGAATACAGCATTTTAGACAGCCTTGGCTGGCTTTGGATGACCTGCTGGAAGGGCTTGATAGGTTACCATACCACAACAGGCGAAAAAAAGATGGTTGAAGTGGAACCATTAGCAGGGCACAAAAAGGAGTTTCCTTTGCTAGAAGGCCTTGCTGTCGATGATGTTGGGTTTAAATATATGGGAGGTCAATATGGCCTGCTGCGCTTTAAAGATGGCTTTTCGGATACTACTAGGTTAACTTATTTGCCAAAGGGTGGGGTAGAGCGAATTATTGGCCTGGCAGTGGTTGGAAACTGGCTGGTTATTGGCAGCGAAAGCGGCCTATGGCAGTACCACCTTAAAACGGGGAAAAGCAAACAGGTTTCCGCTACTTGGGTACCGGTGCATGCGCATGGCATGAAGAGCGATTGGCTGGGCAATGTATGGGTGTATTGTGCAAATGGATTACTTAAATACCATCCCAATTCTGGCGGATTGGCTGTGTTTTCAACCCTTGATGGTATATATGCCATTAATAAAGATTGGGCAACCCTATTTAGCTACAATGGGTATATGTACCTAGGGCATAGAATGGCATATACTAAGTGGGAACCTGAAATTGTGGGTAAAAATCAAAGCCGCCCCGTGGTTATGATTGCCGATATAAGCATTCAGGGTAAAAGGTTGGCTTTTCCTCCGCTTAAGGCAGATGCTATTTTGCCAGCCATGCCATTTGGTGTAAAAAACCTGTTGTTCAACTTTACGGCTTTCGAAAATATTGAACCCAGTGAAATTGAATTTGAGTGGCGCTTAAAAGGGTACGATACCGTTTGGAAAAAAGCAGGTAGCGAACGGAATGCCCTATTTACAAGCCTGCCGGCAGGCAAATATACCTTTGAGCTAAGGGCATTCAACAGCAGCGGGTTGGTGGCAGATTATCCCGTAAAAGTTGATTTTGTGGTTAAGCGGGCATGGTGGCAAAATCCGTTGCTGGTAATTGCTCTTTTGGGCGCTTTGGTTTACTTGGTGCTTATGTTGGTAAAAAAGCGCGAAAAACGAATTATGGATAAAGCCAATGCCGAAGTAGCTTTGCAAAAGCAAATAGCCGGATTGCAAATGGCTACCCTACGCAGCCAAATGAATCCGCATTTCATTTTCAATTCGCTCAATTCCATTCAAAAGTTTATATGGGAAAACAAGCAAGACGATGCCAGCGAATACCTGAGTAAGTTTTCGAAATTGGTACGCAGCATATTGGAACTTAGCCGTGAGGAACTGGTAACGCTGCATCATGAGCTAGACTTGCTAAAGCTCTATATTTCGCTGGAACACCGGCGCTGCAATGGCAGTTTTGAGTACGAAATTGTAGTGCATGATGAAGTAGATGCCTTGCAGAGCAAACTACCACCCATGCTGTTGCAGCCGTTTGTAGAAAATGCCATTTGGCATGGACTATCGCCCTTAAAAGACAGGAACGGAAAACTGAGTATTGTGATAAAAAAAGCGGGCTTGGGCTTGCTCATAACCATCCAAGACAACGGTATTGGCCGAGTTGAATCTGCCAAAATAAAAGCCGCCAAAATGGTAGATAAATCGAAGAGTATGGGCATGCAACTTACCGAACAGCGGATGCACCTGCTCCAAACTCAGCTGCAGCGGACGGTAGAATACAGCGTTTCCGATGTGCAATCAGATACCGGCGATGCTGGCACGGTGGTTACCCTACGGTTGTAACTTCTGCGCTAGTTGTTATATTTGCCAAATGCCTTTTTCAAATTTGCTACGCTGCATAATTGTTGATGATGAACAACAAAGCATTGATGGGCTTAGTGCAATGTTGCAGCAGCGGTTTGCCGAGATTTGTACCGTGGTAGCAACTGCTAACAACCCGCTTGATGTGCCGGCCTTGCTGCATAGCCATGCGCCCGATTTGCTGTTTTTAGACGTAGAAATGCCACGGCTTTCGGGGTTAGATGTTTTAAAAATGATACCTGACCGCCGCTGCGAAGTTGTTTTTACTACAGCCTATACCCACTACGCAGTTGAAGCCATTAAGTTGCAGGCGGCTGATTACCTCGTTAAGCCTTTTAGCATTGAAGAACTTGGGGACGCTTTGCAACGCTGTTTGGAGAAGCAAAACATCAACAGCATGTTGAAAAAAGGCATGGTTTCGCCAGCGCCTACTCGGTTTGCTCTTGCCGCCCAAAGTGGCGTGCACCTTATTGTTGCCACCAACGAAATAGTGTGGGTGGAAGCAACCGGTAATTACAGTCTTTTCTATTTTACCAACCGACCCAAACTTATGGTTACCAAAACCCTAAAAGAATACGAAGATCAACTAACTCCTCACGGCTTTTTTAGGGCGCACAGCAGTAGTTTGGTTAATTTGGTACACATAAAAAGTTACCATTCACAAGGGGGCGATGACTACTTACTGATGACAAGCGATTGTCGGGTTCCGCTAAGCCGGCGAAAGAAAACGGAATTTTTCGATTTGGTGCAAAAATTATAAAGGTTGCCGGATTTTTAGAGCATGGAAATAAGCAAATGAATCGTAATAGAAATACAACAACGCAAGCTGTCGAAGATTTAAGGCCCACTCCAACTTGAAGCCAAAAGAAAGATGTTGGCCGCAGTTTTACACAAAAACGGGTTCCACTGTAAATCCTAATTTTCTTAATTGCTGAATAAGGCCCTGCTGATAAAAGAGATGTCTAAGGCCGACAGCCACAAAACAGTTGTTCTTTACAAAGGATTTTTTGAGTATGTTAATCCAAAGGTTATTTCTTTCTATTAGTAGCACACTTGGCGACTTTGATTTGGTAAAATCAGTTTCAAAATCGTAATCGATATCAAACTTTTTGTACTTGCTAATTATGTCACAATCCTCTAAGTTTTCATCTAGCATATTACTCATGTATCTGATACATCCTGCAATAAGTAAAGAGTCTTGGGAATAGCTATTGGCGTTTGACGCAGCATGGATGATGTCGTCCTGCCTTGTATCTAGAGAAAAAACTTTTTTATTGGTTTTTCGGGCAACACTTTCTATATGATGATCCATTAATTCTAAACTTGAATAATCGTCTTCGCAAAAGTACTTTGTGTACAAAGCATGAACATTTAACGAAACTGCTAATGGAGCGTAATAGTAAAGGCTTGTATCTTCAGATTTCGACGTAAACTTCTTAAAAATTGAATCTTGTGCTTGCGATAAGTAGGATTTCCACTTGGCTGGATTCCATTTTTCGTTTTTTAGACTGGTAGCTGATTCATCCGAAACTTGTTTCGCTCTTTCAACATATAAAATGTCTGATTGGGCAAGTTTCGAATTGGCAATGGCCAGTGCGTCAAAAAATTTTGTTGATACGTAGTGAAACGTGCCAAAGAGGTAAGAAACGTTTGTATTGCCCGGCTTGCGCACTTCCCACAAGAGCGTTTTGGTTACGGTTTGCGCAAAACTTGGGGTACTGCAACAAAGGAGAATGAGGATTTGACAATACTTTTTCAAATTTTGTAGATTTATTGCGTGTAAAGAAAGATGCGCGCCGCCGCCTGTTGTTTTATAAAGTTCCAGCATCAAAAGAACAAGTTAATGCCCGCAATGCCCACAAATCAAACGACTAAAAACCAAATAGCATCCCATCATTACCAATATTAACTTATCCTTATACAAGTGCCAGGTTTTATTGCATCTTTCGGCTTTTTGGCAAAACTTTATTCGGTCTTACCCCTTTCGGATAATGCCTCAAAAGTTGACAAATAGGTGTTCAATTGGGCCTTAAATTGTGCCTGGATTAGCTAACCGCGTCAGTTTTATGGAGTGCGAGTACTTTTTTATCTAGTACCCAAATCAGTAAAGGCTTCTTGGAATGCTTTTGATTTCTTGATATTCACTTCACAAATAACTGCTCCATCGTGTTTTATTTGGCGTGCTTAGTATTTGTCGTCTCCAGCCAAAAGAAAGATAGAAGGGGTGCTTTTTTAGTGGTTTTTCTCGCCGAATGTGACTTAATTGCCCGTTTAGGATGGCGCAAAGCATCCAGATATGGAGCGCGCCTCAATAGACTATTCCGCCATTTACCTGCAGTTTTTAACCATCCAATAGGTAAAGCCTACAGGTTACCCTCCCTTTTTGCAGTTTTAAACAAAATATTTAGAAAAGGGGCTATGTGCGATATCTTTTTTGACCACCAAAGCAAGCTTTTAAGCATACATTTAAGCAATGCCAACTTCAACGAGGTAAACGGGTGGTTACTAAAAAGTGATGGTACCCTGGCCCAGAAACTCAATTTATTCGATTCGGCGCAGTTGGATTGCAGCCACTTACAGGCCGGCAATTGGTTTGTAAAAATTGAAATGCCCGGCTATACAGGGCTAAAGAAGTTTACCATTATTAGCAATTCAATCAATGCAACATTGGAGCCGTAAATATAAGACCATATAGGTTAAAATTAATACAAAACCAATTTATTATGGATCATAAACTTTTGAAAACACCCCTACTGATTATTGCTTTTTCGGGGCTAAAAACAATACATGCCCAAAACGTGGGTATTGGTACTACCACGCCAACCCGTGCAGGGCTTGTTGTAACCCAAAAAGCTGGCGAAACCTTTGCACTTTTTGGAAGCGATGGCAATAGCACTTCTATTACTGGCAGCTTTTTAAATAACAATGCTTATGCATCGCCTACTATTGGATTCAACTTGTACCATAATAATGGTGATAAGCGTCTGCAATTTGCCCATGCGGGAAAAATACTATACGATCAGATTGAAGGTGATTTTCATTTTTTGAGCAGCGAAGCAGGGGCGCCAAATGTATCTATAACAGAATACAAAAAGCCTTTAACCATTTACAATAGTGGTAACGTATTGATTGGAGCAACTGGAGCTAAGTCTGCTGGGCTTATGGTAACCCAGAAGTTCGGCGAAACCTTGGCGATTTTTGGAACAGAAGGTAATAGCACGTCAATAACTGGCAGCTTTTTAAATAACAATGTGTATCGCTCTCCTAGTATTGGTTTTAACATGTATCATAACAATGGTGACAAAAGGGTGGCATTTGCCCACGCGGGCAAAATTTTATACGATCAGATAGAAGGCAATTTTCACTTTTTGAGCAGCGAAGCGGGGGCGCCAGATGTAAATATAACAGATTACAAAATGCCGCTCTCCATTTTCAGAAATGGGTATGTAGCAGTTGGAGCAACTAGTAATAATCCATTTTTGGGCGGATTAACTGTTAACTCAAAAATAGGCGGTAACAATGCTGTTTTTGGCAGCAATACCACAGGTGTGTCTATTGAAAGTGATTTTCCGGGTATTGGACTGAATAGCTATTTTAACATTACCCGAAGGCATATAAATAATGGCTATGCAGGATTAATCGGTTTAAATCCGGTAAATGGCAATTTCTATGTATTGTCCTCAGAGGTAGCAGCTACTGCTTTTGAATCAAGCGCTTTTAATACCCGATTTCTTATAAATAATGCAGGTAACATAGGCATTCAGGGCAATACAAACCCAAGGGTTCCGCTTTCCTTTGCGGCATCTTTGGGTAATAAACTAGGTTTATGGGTAAACAATGCTGGGGCACATTACGGCTTTGGTATTCAGGCAAGCCTATTGCAAATGTACACCCCTGCCAATACCGATGATATTGCTTTTGGCGTAGGTAATAGCGAAGCTTTTACTGAAAATGTAAGGATAAAGGGAAATGGGAATATGGGGATTGGAACCAATAACCCGCAGGCGCGGTTGCATGTAAATGGCAGCTTACGATTGGTAAATGGAACAGAAGGTAACCGGCGGGTATTAACAAGTGATGCAAATGGTGTGGCAACCTGGCAAAATTTGCCAACGGTTCAAAGCTTTGCGGCAATACTGCCTGCCGGGCAAAACTTAACAGCAGGTGATGAATTTGTTGTAGGTAACATGACAGAAGTGTTTGATGAAGGAAATATTTTTACTACCAATTCTAATCAATTTGTGGCACCTGCTACGGGTATTTATCATATCGATCTAAATCTTTTAATTAGTTCTTCAGGTTCTACTGGTATCATCCAGTCTGAGGCAAGTATTCGGGTAAATGGTTCAGGTTTGGGCCAATCGAGGATGTTACAAAATACACCTGCTTTTTCTACGGGCTCCGGTTTTTCATTTTCACTTCACTACACTCGCACCCTTAAGCTTACAATGGGTGATGTAGTAACATATTACGGAAGGGTTACCGGCAATGGAAGTTTTGTTTTGCGTGGTGGTGCTTCGGCTGATAATGCGTCATCGCTGAGTATTATTCGATTACAATGATTTTTTGTAAATGTTAGTTCAATCGCAAAAGCGCACCGGAATTTTTCCGGTGCGCTTTACTTTTTTATCAAATCAATCCCAGTTACTGAACTGCAAATTTAGTTGTTCGGGAAGTTTTATCTCCCCTTAGCTGTAGATAATAAACACCCGCCGGAAGATTGCTTACATTAATAGTTGAGGGGCTACCCGTATTGGCAATTATGCCTGATGAAAGAACGGTGCCCTGTGGAGACAGTACGGTATAAGTCACGCTGCTTTCAAAAGCATTGGAGTAAACAATCAAACGGTCGGTTGCCGGATTGGGGTAAACCTTGAAATCTGAAATGATTGCTCCCGAGAAATCAATAGTCTTGATGGCCGAATAGGTAATTTTGCCATCAAAATCGGTTTGACGAAGCCGGTACTGATTCAACCCTGCATGCGGTAACACATCTTTAGCCTCATAGTTGCGCAAACCATTGTGGTTGCCAGTACCAGGTACAGTAGCCACAACAGACCATGTGTTGCCATCCTTGCTACGCTCCACATCAACGCCCTTATTGTTCAATTCAAAAGCTGTTGACCATTTCAGCAGTACCGTGTTTTCCTGTTTTTGTGCTGTAAATGAAAGCAGTTTTATAGGCAGCGTTGTAGAACCAAAAACAATATCATCAAAGTAGTAAGTTTTATTGGTGGCATTAACATTGAGGTAGTTGAAAAAGATGCTGAGTTTGTTATAGTTTTTGGCATAATCAATAGCAGGGGTTGTTGGCCTTTGGTTAGCAAAATTAAGGGTGATGTTTTCCCAAGCACCGGCAACCGTAGTATTGGATACGGTTTCAACAAAAACATCTCGATTGGTGTGGTCTTCTGCCTTAAGCAATATTGGAATACCTGCATCCGGCGACCAAATGCGCATGGTAATGAATGCATTACCATCGGTAAATGGAATTCTACTGCTGAATCCAGGGTCTGGTGAGCCCGGCGCAGTAATGGTAGCGCCTGCCCATGGCTGTCCGGGGGGCGGTCCTTTTACACTTCTACCTACCATACTGCCAGGCTCTGTTGGGTCAGTAACTATGGTTGCACTAACAAGGCCTTCAAAAGCTCTAAGGCCATATATTACCCCATCGTCATCAAAAGTAACCGGTAAGTTCATTGGGGTTGTACGGATGCTGGCGGTTGATTGATTGATGTCATCAAACAGGAATGTAAAATTAGGCCCGCCTGTGCCAACAGTACCTGATTCGAAAATAATTACAATTTTATGATAAGTAAAGGCCTTATTAACAGCGGAAAAATCAAAATTCAGTTGATCCCATTCATTGGTTTTGGTTGTAAGTACAGCAACTTTAAAAGCTTGCGTAGGATTACTTTCATTCTCAACCCTAAAGGTTACTCGTCTGCCAGGTGCTGTTGAAAAAACTTTCATCACAAAAAAAGGCAGGTTGACTTGAGGTTTTGGGCTAGGACCTATACATCGTGGGCACTCATCTCTCCTCCATGCTATAGGGCTCCTAAGTAAAATCGAACTGCCGCCCAAGGCCGTACCACCGGGGCCTTTAATGGTTTGGCCTACTTTAGTGGAAGTATTAATCCCTGCGGACTGCGGATTGTCGATTACGGTGGTAATTCCACCATCAAAGTTTGTCTAGGTAAAAGTTCCCGTTTCAAAAGTTAGGGGAAGTGAAACTTGTGCCATGCTGGAGAAAGCGGCTAACAGCATCGAAAAAACAAAGTAGATTTTTCTCACAGGAAGTAGATTTTAAAGTGATTTTTCGTTAAATGTATGCAATGGTGGGGTTTGAAAATATATTATTTGCACTTCAACAAAATTTAACCCATTGATTTACAATAAATTATAACCAATGCACAGCCATATCGGGCTAAACGTTAAACGCTTTCTTCATAACGGCACCTAAATATGGCACACCGTTAACATTTTTTATATCCAATATGGCCATATCAACCACTGAAAAATCGTTTTTGTGTTTGTGCTTTTTGACTTAGTCATATATAAATCTTACACCGTGCCATGTTTCGCCCCTAGAAAATGAAAGTGGGTTCGGCCCCCCAGATTTAAGCCAGCCCTATTTCTGCGCCACAGCCAGGCAGTGTTGGAAAGCCGTGCTAAAGTACATTGCTGGTAGTTGTTTGGATTTAGGTGCTGGAAACTAGCCGGAAGTGTAAATGTTGTTTTACCACTGTGTTTTAGCGCCCTTACTTTTTGTAAATAGATACTGTTGAGAAAAAATGCATTTTGGCATAGATTTGCTTATTGGCTCGAGAGGCCCAGTTTGGCTCGAATTTGACCTACACGCAGATTGTTTTTAAAAAACAGATGGTGAAGCGGTGGTTATATATGGGCGTGCAGTAAAGATGAAAAAACAAAAAAAATAAACAGCGGTGACTTCTTTGGAAAAAGCAATAAACCTGCTGAATGAACTAAAGGCCTTGCAAGCGTATGCCATGCACTTTACGCTGGCCGACTATGCCAACCCCCAACACGCCAGTCATCTGCAAACAACCATCAGTAATATTTTGGTGCGTTTGTTTGGCGATAGGTACGGCAATGGTGACGAAGCGGCAGCTAACTCCATGACGCTGATTATGAGCAGGCAGATAGCAAGCAAGGACGTTTCGCCGGAAAGGCTACAAGGGATGATGGTGACTTTAGTACCCCTGCAAATTGAGCGGATTACAAAAAAGATTGAAGAAATGATACTAACGGGCGACCAAGAGGCAGATCTGGAGCCACCGCCACCTGTCAATCCCATCAACAATTGATTGCCACAATGCTAACCGCTGATAAACGCCCACAACTATCCCGCTGCTTTAGCGGTTGCTAGAGGCTGTAGTTTTTTGGGGTCACCCGGCCTGCTTTATGTCGTGCAAACCAGCCCATTGCTTTAAATCCTGCTTGCTAAGTGCCGCGGCCATCAATTCGGGAAACAAATTGGGGGTGCAAGCAAATACCGGAATACCAAGGTTAGTAAAAAAACGGGCGTTCTCATGGTCGTAGGCAGGCGATCCATCATCGTTTAGGGCCAGCAGGGTAATTACCTGCACACCGGCGGCCACCAGTTCGGTAGCTTTTTTGCGCATGGCTTCTTGTGGTCCGCCCTCGTACAGGTCGGTTATGAGCACCAGCACGGTATCGGCGGGCCGCGAAATGATTTGTTGGCAATACGTAAGGGCCAACTGAATATCGGTGCCGCCGCCGAGTTGCACGCCAAAAAGCAGTTCCACGGGGTCTTGCAGGTCTTCGGTTAGGTCGGCCACGGCAGTATCGAACACCACCATGCGGGTGTTGACCGCGGGTATAGAGGCCATTACCGCACCAAAAATGCCAGAATACACCACCGAGGTACCCATGGAGCCACTTTGGTCGAGGCACAGCACAACATCTTTAAGGGCCTTGCGCTTGCGGCCATAGCCAATCCTGGTTTCCGGTATAATGGTTTGGTAGTCAGCCTGATAATGCTTCAGGTTTTTTAGTATGGTGGCCGACCAATTTATTTCGTTGTGCCGCTGGTTGCGGCTACGGGCGCTGCGGTTCAGGCTGCCTACAATGGCTTGTTGGGTGGGTGCTGCCAGTTGTCGCATCAGGTCATCTACCACTTTTTTTACCACCAGTCTTGCTGTGGCTTTAGTTTTTTCGGGTATCAGCCTGCCCAGGCTCATCAGGTTGGCCACCAGGTGTACATCTGGCACCACGGTCTGTAGCATTTCGGGTTCGGTAAGCATGCTGGTAAGGTTTAGCCTTTGTAGGGCATCCTGCTGTAGCAACTGTACCACGCCTTGCGGAAAATATTCGCGTATATCGCCCAGCCAGCGTGCCACGTTGGGCGAGGAGGGGCCAAGGCTACCCTGGCGGTCATTTTGGTAAAGGGCTTCCAGCGTGCGGTCAATGCCTGCTTCCTGCCGGCTCAGGCTCAGCGGTATTTGGTTGGCTACCTCGCTGCCCAGCACCAGTCGCCATCTTTTTTGTACGGTTTCGCTCATGGTATTTCGGTGTTGTACTGGCCGGTTATTATTTGTTTGAAGGTAAAAATTGCGGCAAGGCCCCATTCAGGGTTCATTTCTGCGGTGTCGGCATGAGCTGTGGACAGTTTTGGAGCCGTACCACCTACTGCTCGCTCGGCTATCTTTCGCTTTTCGGCGGCGCTGTACGCCGAAAAAGTGCGGCGCAACAGCGGTACCACGGCAGTAAACTCCGTCTCGGGCAGTTGTGCCAACCAGTCGTTCATCATTTGCCACACCACATCATCA
>RDXD01000476.1 GCA_004292575.1 Bacteroidota bacterium | reverse complement strand
CATTCGTCTTCTGTATCATTTTCTTTGTGTTCTTTTTCTGTTGTACAGATGTCACAAATTGCATTTCTTCTGCCGTTGCATTACCAATAGGTTTGGCACCATCTCGTAAATAATCAGCTATGGTTTCATGTTCTAAGAAACCATCACGATATAAACGAACTGTCATATTTTGAACACCCGCATGAAATATACGATCATCTTTATCTTCACCCCAATACAAACGTACGATTTGTTCTGACGATGACGATGCCATTGCAGTTGTTGGATTCTTTCCAGATGGCGCATCATGGAACTCTAATACAATATTATTTGATAAATCCATTTGTACTGTTGGAACTGTAGCATTAGGACCATAAATCTGGATTGTCAAATTGTCACAATGATGTAATTCTAATGTCCCTGATATTAGTTTACATTTAATTAATATTGTACAATTGGAAACATGTTGTAAAAATACTTTAATTAATCCAAAAACAGATTGATGCTGTTGTTCTTGTTCTTGAGTTTGTTGCTGTTGTTGTTGTTGTTCTGAGGTTGGTGTCTTGGGAGTGCCAATGGGTATTTTTGATTCTAAATGACTTAGATCCTGTGTAAGCACAATAGTTGATTTTGATTCACCATTCCCACCCACCGTCGTCGTCGTTGTTGTCGACGGCAACAACGCTCCATCGGTATCAACAATTCGTAAAACTCGTGTTCCAGCTTCCATGTCATGTCGTGTAATCCGTCGAATTGACGACGGCGTTGTCGATGTCGATGTCGACGTTGACGAAGCATTAGTAACAAATAAATTCGAAATGGTAGGGTGGGTTAGTTTCAGTAGTCCCAAACTGCGCAAAAGGTGATACCAGCCCTGCTTAACAGCCCCCCACCGCCCAGGTTTTTCGTTTTTTTCATATCCTAGGTACAATAAATCCCAGTTGAGTGGTGCGGTTTCCAAAGCCGCTCGCAGCCTTTCGGGTTGTTCGGGAGCCATAACATCGTCTTCAAAAATCAGAACCGTATCGTAGCCTTTCTTAAGCATATCGGCGTAAATGTTGCGGTGTCCAACCGCACAGCAGAGCATGCCTATGGTCATGGTTTTACTGTATCGGTGATTATGTCGGTCTTTTTTATCATCGTACGTGCCGTCAGCCACCATCAGTTCTATGCTGGTATCTGCTTTATCAACGCCGTAAAACCATTCAAAATCAATGCCTTGCATTGCTAAGGCAACTTTTTCGTGTCGCTCAGTCAGTCTGGGTAGTGTTAGCACATACACTTTGTCGAAAAAGTGGTTAAGCAAGTGTTTAGCCATGCTCAAAACTAAGGGATGAATGGCTACAATAATAGCCACTGCGCGCCTTTTGTTGTAGTCCGCTTTAAACCCGGTTGAAAATTGAAAGTGGGTTATGAAGGTGTTTACCACCCATGCGGGCTCTATCCCCAGACAAGTTGGCGGTAAAGTGCATAAAATCTTGTCCATTTAGCCATGTCCACTGTGCCGATTGTTGTTATCTTGCCCCAAAAATTAGCGTGTTATGCCCATAAGAATGGTTGATGACCCCAACGATCAGGGATATAGCGGGAACGATGAAGGCGGCGGCGGGGGTGGTAATTTTCCGCGTGGTGGTGGCGGGGGTGGTTTATTTAATCTGCTGCCACTGCTGCTGGGTCTTGTGCGTAGCAAGTTTGGACTGGCCATCATTGTGATTGGAGCCCTGCTTTATTTTACCGTAGGCCAGCGCGGATGCAACATGTTGGCCCCCGAAAGTAATGCGCTTAGCACAGGCGGCATCCTGGATCCTGCGCAGTTTTCTAAGGCACAAGTATATGAGGCTAAGGTTGATGACAATGTAAAAAATCCCTTACCTGAATACGTGTCGTTGGCAAAATTTGCACCTCCAAGCCAAAACCAAGGTAAGCAAGGCAGCTGCGTGGCATGGAGCAGTGCCTATACCGCCCAAACCATTGCCATTAGCGCCAGTAGAGGTACCAATCCGCAAGAAACGGCCTTCAGCCCCAGCTATATGTATAATCAAATTGGGCTGCAAGATTGCCAGGGTTCATACATCATAAGAGCCATGGAACTGATGCAAAAGCAAGGCGGGGTGCCTTTTGATCAGTTTCCTTACAACGAAAACAATTGCAGCACAAACCCTACAAGCGACTTAAATGCCTTAGCACAGCGAAATAGAATTGAGGGCTACAATAGGCTTACCAACAGCGACGACCCCAATGGAATAAATCTGCGTGCCATAAAAGAACATTTGGCAAAGGATGCGCCGGTTGTAATTGGGATGATGGTGGGCGGCAGCTTTATGGAAGGCATGATGGGCCGCAAAGTGTGGGAGCCAACGCCCTCAGATGCCAGAATGTTGGGCTTTGGCGGACATGCCATGTGTGTGGTGGGCTACGACGACAGGCTGGCAGGTGGGGCATTTCAGATTATGAACAGCTGGGGCCCCGAATGGGGGCAAAACGGCCTGGGCTGGGTGCGCTACGCCGATTTTAAAAACTACGTAAGAGAGGCATACGGCATTAATGCCATTCCGCCGCAGGGGGCTGCTTTGTCGCAGGCTTTTGACTGCGAAATTGGTTTGTGGGAGTCCAAAGGACAGGGTAGTGGTAACTACTTGCCCGTGAGTGGTGCCGGAAATTTGGTGACGAGCCGCATAAAAAAAGGCACGCTTTTTAAATTAGAAGTAAAAAACAACACGCCCTGCTACGTGTATGTTTTTGGTCGCGAAACCGATGGAAGCAGCTACACGCTGTTTCCTTACCCCAGCACTACCAATCCCACCCAAACGGCATATAGCCCTTACTGCGGCATCACAGGTGTACGCCTGTTTCCGCGAGGCAAGTCAATGCAGCCCGATGGCATTGGCGATAAGGATTATTTGGCCGTGGTAGTAAGCAAAACCGAGCTGCCTTGGTATGCATTAAATGAAGCCATTAGCAAAAACCGAAGCAGCTACAGCGCTTCTTTGGCCACTGCCCTAAGCCAATACGGCGTGGGTAAAATAAGTGTAACCACTACGGGTAAAGGCACCATGCGCTTTGCTGCACCCGCGGGTGCCACTGGTGTGGCGTACACGGTTGTTGAAATATCCAAGTAAATCCGAAGATTGGTTCAACGCAGGTTTTATACATCTCATTTGTAAACATCTAAATCCAAAGACTTTGTCGTTTGCAGCGTTTGAAAAACTGGCCAACAGCAAGCTACGTTTCGGTAGCTTTCTCTTGCTAAAATTGCCGAGTGCCTGGCTTTGCGGGGTTCGTTTGCAGCACCTCGATGCACAGAAGGCCATTGCTACAGTACCGTTTAAATGGCTTAGTCAAAACCCGTTCAACAGCATTTACTTTGCCTGCCAAGCCATGGCGGCGGAGTTAAGTACTGGGGTGCTGGGTATTGCTTACACTTATAAATCGAAGCCCGGCATAAGCATGTTGGTTACCAACATCAATATGGTATTTGTGAAAAAAGCCACCAGCCGGGTAAGTTTTACTTGTGTGCAGGGCGCCGATTTTGAAGCTGCCATAAAACGGGCGGCGGAAACAGGAATGCCCCAAACCGTGTTGGCCAAGGCTGAAGGGCGCACAGCCAATGGTGAGCTGATAAGCGAGTTTTTGGTGGAATGGAGTTTTAAGCAGCGTACCGAGAAATAACTTGAGGGCATTGGCGTTTAGAAAGCGCACTGCTTAGAAAAACTGAAAAAATAAGCTGCTGCGCTGTTCAATGCTTTAAATTTGCCCTTACTTTCGTTGGCCAACATACAGATTACCAAAATCTAACGCCTATTCACCTTTCTACTTTTACTTAGCAATCTGCGTTAAACTGCACAACTTGCTGATAATTAGTAATTTAATCTGTAAATCTAAAATTGTATTCATGCAGTTCTCTTTAAAAGCTGGCGGGTTATTATTTGCCATGGGCGTAGGTGTAGCCAGCTTGGCACAAAGTTCAGATCCCATTAATGTTGTAACATCGGCAGTTCCTTTTTTGCGCATTAGCCCCGATGCCCGTGCCGGTGCCATGGGCGATGTTGGGCTGGCCACTTCGCCCGATGCCAATTCAACATTTTGGAATCTCGCCAAATTGCCTTTCATCGACTCAAAAGGCGGCATATCGCTAACTTACACGCCATGGTTAAGAGATTTGGGTGTAAATGATGTGTTTTTAGCCAGCGCTGCCGGTTACTTCAAACTCGATGAGCAATCGGCCATTTCTGCATCGGTGCGATATTTTGATTTGGGAGACATCCAGTTTACCGATTTTAGTGGCAACCCACTAAGTACCGGAAAACCAACTGAGGTGGGGGTAGATTTTGGGTATAGCCGTAAGATAAGCGAGCGTTGGGGCGTTGGTGCTGCATTGCGGTATGTAAATAGTAACTTAGCAAGGGGATTTGCAAGCAATAGCGGTGTGGACTACAAGGCTGGACAAACGGTAGCAGGCGACATTTCTACCTACTACAACGGCGTAGATGAAACCGGCAAAGGTTTTAGGGCTGGGCTGGCACTTTCCAACTTGGGCGGAAAAATTTCATATACCAATAATGCCATTGAGAGAGATTACATACCTGCCAATTTGGGTGTGGGCGTATCTTACACAGCAGTTTTTAATGAAGATACCAAACTCATGTTTGCCTTGGATTTGAATAAACTTTTAGTGCCTACCCCTCCTGTAGCCTCCAATACCGGTGATTTTCAAGTAGATAGTGCACGGGACGCAAATGCCCTTTTTGAATACCGAAATAAAGGAGTTGTAAACTCTTGGTTCAGCAGCTTTGGCGATAGTGATAACGAGCTTGCCGAAGTACAAGCAAGCGTAGGTATGGAGTTTAGCTATGCCGATCAGTTTTTTTTACGCACTGGTTATTTTCACGAAAACAGAAACAAGGGTAACAGAAGGTTTTTTACAGCTGGCGTTGGCCTAAAATTCAATGCCATGGGCATCGACTTTTCTTATCTTATCCCAAGCGGACAAGGCACCAATCGCAATCCATTGAGCAATACTTTAAGGTTCAGTTTGCTGTTTGATTTTGGCAAACCCCAATAGAGGTACAGCCCTTTTTTGGTAAAAGGCCCGAATGTTATGCACTGCTTTATTTCAGCTTGCCTTTTATTTCATTTAGTTTCAGAAGTGCCTCCACGGGCGTTAGCCGGTTAATGTCAATGCCTTCCAATAGCGTCCTTATGTTGCTAAACACCTCGGTGTGAGCGTCAAAAATATTGAGCTGTAGGTGCGGCGCATTTACTTTTTGAAGCCGTTTTCCGGTGTTTTCTACCGCTGGAAATGCAGATTCAGCGCCGCTGTGGTTATCCTCGCTGCGCTCTCTGCTGGCCTCTAATTGTTGCAAAATGGCGTTTGCCCTTTCAATAAGTTCAGGCGGCATACCAGCCATTTTAGCCACATGTATGCCAAAGCTGTGGGTGCTGCCACCCGGTGCCAATTTTCGTAAAAAAATAATCTTATTACCTACTTCTTTGTTGGTTACATGGTAGTTTCTAATGCGGGGCAGTTTAGTCTCTAGCGCATTAAGCTCGTGGTAGTGGGTGGCAAAAAGGGTTTTTGGCACAAACAGGCTTGCCTGTAAAAACTCCACTATGCTCCAGGCAATGCTAATGCCATCGTAGGTACTGGTGCCCCTTCCTATTTCGTCAAGCAATATCAAGCTCCGTGCACTCAGGTTATTAATGATGCTGGCGGTTTCGTTCATTTCAACCATAAAGGTGCTTTCGCCGCCACTTAGGTTGTCGCTGGCGCCAACGCGGGTAAATATTTTGTCGGTAAGCGGTATATGGGCTTTGGCGGCAGGTACAAAGCTGCCCGCGTGGGCCATCAGCGTTATAAGTGCTACCTGCCTAAGCAGTGCACTTTTACCGCTCATGTTTGGCCCGGTCAAAATAATAATTTGCTGGCTATCGGCATCCAGCAGCACATCGTTGCTAACGTATGCTTCGCCAGGCGGTAAAAATCGCTCAATCACCGGGTGGCGGCTTTCGTGCAACTGCAGCTCAAAGCCTTGGTGCAAGGTGGGTTTGCAGTAGCCAAACTGAAGGGCATTTTGGGCAAAACAGCATAAACAATCTATGATGGCCAGCACCTGTGCATTTAACTGTAAGGGGGCTAAAAAGTCGTGTAGCTCGGCTAGTAGCGCATCAAATAGTGCCATTTCAATGGCTAAAATGCGGTCATCGGCCCCGGTTATCTTTTCTTCATACGCCTTCAACTCGGTGGTAATGTATCGCTCTGCATTGGCCAGTGTTTGCCGCCTATCCCAGTGGGCCGGTACCTTAGCCTTATGCACGTTGGTCACCTCCAAATAGTAGCCAAACACGTTGTTAAACCCAATTTTTAGCGATGAAATGCCGGTCTCTTCGGCCTCACGCTCCTGCATGGTCATCAAATACGATTTACCGTTTTGGCTTACTTCGCGCAGTTCATCCAGTTCGCTATCCACTCCGGCAGCAATGGCCCCACCTTTGGTTAGGGTCACCGGCGCATTCTCTACCAAGGTTTGCCCAATTTTGGCTGCCATGGTGGGGCAGGGGTTTAGCATTTCGCCCAGCTTTTGCAGATACGCATTGCTTGATGCCGCACACTGCTGTTGAATACGCTCTACTTGCTGTAGGGCTTTACCTATCTGCAGCACCTCGCGGGGGTTAATTTTCTTTAATGGCACCTTGCTTACCAGGCGCTCTACATCGCCACACCACTTAATGGCTTGTAGCAGCATTTTTCTTTCGTCGGTATGTAGTACCAACCACTCGGTGCTGTCCAGCCGTTGTTGAATTTTTTGTACATCGGCCAGCGGCAGCAGCAACCAACGGCGCAGCAATCGGGCACCCATGGGGCTTACCGTTTGGTCTAGCACGCCCAAAAGGTTTTTATGTCCCTCGGTACCGTTGTTTATCAGTTCCAAATTTCGAATGGTAAACCGGTCCATCCACAAGTGTTCGTCCCTGTTTATGCGTTGGAGTGCTGTAATATGTTGAAGATGAGGGTGTTCGGTATCTTTTAAATAATGCAGCACGGCACCGGCAGCCACAATGGCCTCGTTCATATCGTCCACGCCAAACCCTTTTAGGCTATGGGTGCCAAAATGTTTAAGCAAACCCTCTCGTGCATAAGTAAGGTCAAAAATCCATTCGTCTAGCGGGTAAGTGTAAAACCTGCCGGCAAATTGCTCTTTGAATTGCCGTTGTTTTTGGCGTGGAAAAACCACTTCGGCAGGCTTTAGCGTCTGCAACAGTTTGTCGGCATACTCCCGGTCGCCTTCTGCCAAAAAAAACTCCCCGGTACTAATGTCCACAAATGCCAAGCCATATCTATCGTGGGTGGTCATGTGGAAGCCACACAAAAAATTGTTGGTGTTTTGCTCCAGCAGCTTATCGTTGGTAGCCAAGCCGGGGGTAACCAGCTCGGTAACGCCGCGTTTTACAATGCCCTTAGCTTGTTTCGGATCCTCTAATTGGTCGCACACAGCCACGCGATACCCAGCTTTTACCAATTTGTGCAAATAGGTTTCAATGGCGTGGTGCGGAAACCCGGCCAATTCGCTGTCGCCTGCGGCCCCGTTGTTGCGCTTGGTAAGGGTAATGCCCAAAATGCTGCTGGCGGTAATGGCATCTTGTCCAAACGTTTCGTAAAAATCGCCTACCCGAAATAGTAAAATGGCATCGGGGTATTTTTGCTTTATAGCCCGATGTTGTTGCATTAAGGGAGAGTCGCCAGCAGACTTAGCCATTGGGCGAAAATAGTGCAGTCAATTGGGGCATTCAGATTTCTTAGTCATGGTTTATCCACAAGTTTAGTCAATCTGTACACGCTAGGCTTGTAAATACGGGGTGCAGTAGTTTCTCTCCACGCTTTTGCATGCCGGTTGCGGCTGTGTTAAGCCTCACTTTAGCTGTTTTTTGCTTTTCTAATGCCGGCGTCAATAACAATACACAGTCCGGCATTAAAAACCGACAAGGCCAAGGTACCGTAAGCAATCCAAGGTGCGTGCAGCTGCTTCTGCACACCTGCATCTATGCACATGCATAAACCTGCGCCGGTAAGCACTAAACCCAGCGTGCTTTGTAGCAGCCATTTTATGGTGGTGGGTTGCATGGTGGTGGTGAGTTTATGTATTGTTATAAAAAAAAATACAGGCGTAGTGTTTGTGTTTGCGAAATGCTGAGGAATATCGTTAGAAATGCCTTGTAAGTTAGATGAGCCACTATGCTAATTTAGAACATCGGCCACGTTTTTTGCAATAATATTCGCCAACTCTTGCATGGGTAAATCGTTGGAATCGGTGCCAAAAGGGTCTTCAATGTCCTCAGCTATAAGCTCTAGGCTGGCCAAAACGTAAAATATAAAAACCACTACTGGCACTGCTATTAAACCCAAGCTAAAAACAAAGCCGAGTGGCAGTGTGGCCACATAAAACACAATAAATTTTTTAATAAAGCTGGTGTAGGTATAGGGAATGGGCGTGTTTTTGATGCGCTCGGCAGCCCCACAAATATCCAGATAGGCATTTATATCAGGAGTAAGGGCCAAAAGCTGATAGCCATCTATAATGTTCTGATTATAAAGCAGTTGAACGCGTTGTTGCAGGTGCAAAATGGTTTGGGTGGGCAGGTGTTTTTTATCGTCGAAGGCAAGGTGTTTTAGCTCGCCATCCAGCTCAACTCTTGTGGTTTCTTTTAAAAGGTGCTGCACCAGCTGTTGCGGAAAGAACTGCATGAGCTTACTGATATACTCGCGGTGGTTAGCGGCATCGGGCGGCAGCATGCTGTACAACTTTACGGCCAGATTTCTACTTTTGTTTACCAGTTCGCCCCACAGCTTGCGGCCCTCCCACCAACGGTCGTAGGCTGTGTTGGTGCGAAAAACCAGCAACATGCTGATGGCAAAGCCCAGCAAATTGTGCATCAGGGTTATGTTCTTGATGTGGCTGTTTTGGCCAAGTTTAAGGTAGTGAATCTCAAGCATGTGAATACCGAAGCAGTACATGGCCATTACAATGAGCATGGGAAAGAGCTTCCTGAAGGTATCGGCCTTGTGAAACTGATACACTGGCCGCAGCCATTCTTTTGAATTATAGGCAATCATACTTTAGCAACTTTCCACGCAAATTGCATCTTTTACCCCACAGAACGGGTCTTTATTGCAGGCTGCGGCCTTACCAGTGCTTCTATCATGCCATTAAAAATAAAATAATGAAAAGGCAAAACACTGTACCAGTAAAGTCTGCCCCAAATGCCTCGCGGTCTAAAAGTAGCCACCTGCCGAAGGTGTAACTGGTTATCCTTTTTCATGATTTTGAACTCGAGCCATGCCTCCCCCGGCAGTTTCATTTCGGCATAGAGTAGCAGGCGCTGCTGGCTTTTGTCGGCCACCAACACACGCCAAAAGTCCAAGGCATCACCGCTATTGAGGTCAACCGCGCTGCGCCTACCGCGCCGTAAGCCAACACCGCCCACGAGCCTATCAAAAAAGCCCCTCAGTTTCCACAGGCTATTGCCATAATACCAGCCGGTTTGTCCACCAATGCGCCACACTGCCTCTGCCACAGTTTGGGAGCTGCCCGTTATGGGTCGCCATTTTATATCTTTAAAACAGCCGTGCTGCGGCACTTGCAGTTGCTGCATCACATTGGCCGATATGCCGCTGGCCGAAAAGGCATCCTTCCAGCTGCTTACCACCATATTTTGCTCAATTTTTTGGAACGCTAAATCCACGGCAGTTCTGTAAGGTATAAGCGTAATACCCAGCTGGGCGGCTAGGCTGTTGGGCTGGGCTATTACGTTTACCTTCATGCTGTTTACCAAATTTGTGGCCAAGGCGTAGCTGGTACTGGTTACAAAGTAGAGCCAATAACTGCTTAACCGGGGCGTCATAAATGGCAATATCCATATCCGGCGGCTTAACCGCCGCACCTCGGCAAACTGCAGCAGCATTTGTTTGTAGCTCAGCACATCGGGGCCGGCTATATCGTAGTGGCAACCCATGTGCTCAGGTTTATCCATAACCCCTACCAAAAAATGGAGCACATTTCGCACAGCTATGGGTTGGCATTTGGTATTTAGCCACCGAGGCGCAACCATAATGGGCAGCTTCTCCACCAAATCGCGAATAATTTCGAAACTGGCACTGCCGCTACCCACAATAATGCCCGCTCGCAATGTGGTTAGGGGGACTGTACCCTTGCTTAAAATACGTTCTACACCCAAGCGGCTGTGCAAATGTTTAGAAAGCTGGGCTTCGTTTACAATGCCACTGAGATACACAATCTGTCGGCAGTGGGTAGGGCCTAACCAGGCCAAAAAATTTGAAGCTGCCCGCGCCTCTTTGTCTTCAAAATCGCCACCCACACTCATTGAGTGCATCAGGTAGTAGGCCACATCAATTTGGACCGGTGCCGCTGGCGGATTGCCGTACGATACAAAATCAATTTCGTGGACAACGATGTTTTCCTGAAAGTGCTCTTCAATAAACCGGGCAGCGTTTCGCACAGTGCAGTGCAGGGTATGGTTGCCCTGTATCTGTAGCACGCTAATAAGCCGCTGGCCAATATAGCCGTTGGCACCGGTTATTAAGATGTTCATGGCTTTTTGTACAACCTGTTAGCGGCTAAGTTGTTCGCTTTGTAGCCGAGGTTTGGCACCCAGCCATATTACCCACAAACGGGCTAATGGGCTGTGGTAAAATGGGGTTCTAAAAGCCGCTGCAATGCAGCAGGCATTGGCATAGATTTTAAGGTAATCTTATCGACAAAGTGCAGTGCTACAGTCCCCCTACAACTTATTCTGCCATCCTCGCCAAATACGTCGGAGTAAAAAATTATTTTGCTACCAGTAGGCATTTCCCGTAGCGTGGTTTTAATGGTAATCAGTTCGTCGTAGGTAACTGGCCGTATGTACTTTGCCGTAAAGTCAACCACGGGCAGCAGCACGCCCATTTGCTCTAAGGTTTTGTAGGTAATGCCAAGGCTCCGGATGGCTTCTACGCGGCCAATTTCGAAAAACTGAGCATAATTACCGTAATAAACGAAGCCCATTTGATCGGTAAGGGCGTAGTGAATGCGGAATTGTGTGGATGTTTCAAGCATAGTAGGCCAG
>RDXD01000266.1 GCA_004292575.1 Bacteroidota bacterium | reverse complement strand
GAAGCCGAAGCCGTGGCCGAAGCCCGACTAATGCTGGAAGTGTATGCCGATTTTGCCGAAAACTATATGGCGCTGCCTGTTATTAAAGGCGTAAAATCGGAAAGCGAGCGTTTTGCCGGCGCCGTAGATACCTATTGCATTGAAGCCCTCATGCAAGATGGCAAGGCCCTGCAAGCCGGCACATCCCATTTCTTGGGTCAAAATTTTGCCAAAGCCTTCGATGTAAAGTTTAGCGACAAAAACAACCAGCTAGAATATGTGTGGGCCACCAGCTGGGGTGTAAGCACACGGCTTATTGGCGCACTCATTATGGCCCATAGCGATGATGAAGGCCTCATTTTACCCCCAAAAATTGCCCCGCTCCAGGTGGTAATTGTACCCATATTTAAGGGCGACGAGCAGCTGCAGCAAATTAAAGCAGCCGTATTGCCCATTATGCAAAATCTTAAAAGCCAAGGCATTAGCGTAAAACTCGACGATAACGAGCAAAACCGCCCCGGCTGGAAATTTGCCGAATACGAAATGAAAGGCGTTCCCGTGCGCATGGCCATTGGCGCCCGCGATTTGGCCAACCAAGTGGTAGAAATTGCCCGCCGCGATACCAAAGAAAAAACAACCGTAAGCCTCACCGGCATCGAAGACTACATCAAAAATCTGCTTCAAGATATTCAAAGCAACCTATACAACCGCGCATTGCAATTTAGAGACCAACACATAACGCCCGCCAACAGCTGGCAAGAGTTTACCGAACTGCTCGATGGCAAAGGCGGCTTTGTAAGCGCCCACTGGGATGGCACCGCCCAAACCGAAGATGCCATTAAAGAGCTCACCAAAGCCACCAT
This sequence comes from Bacteroidota bacterium, assembly GCA_004292575.1. Classification (GTDB taxonomy): domain Bacteria; phylum Bacteroidota; class Bacteroidia; order Chitinophagales; family Chitinophagaceae; genus Phnomibacter. The sequence continues at coordinate 1,342 of RDXD01000266.1, read as the reverse complement.
ACGCTGCATACCCCTAAATGCCTTGCAAGAAGATGGTGTGTGCATACACTCGGGCAAGCCTAGCACGCAGCGTGTGTTGTTTGCTCGGGCCTACTAACCGGTAACGGCTATAGCCACGGCAAAGCAAAACGCCCATCAAACACTGAAACTCCACACGCCGCACACCCTAGCCCCAGCACATAAAACACCGCATTGCTGTTAGCAGCTGTGGCTGCCAATGCCAAAAATAAGCCGTGTATTAGGTTACTAAAACAACCTAAACGGCATGAATACATCATGCGTATTTACCGCCACAACCCCACCCTGCTGCCTCGGGCATGGCGGCGCAAGCAGCAGGCGCGCAAGCTTCGCCTACGTGCCTGCGTCGGCATGTTGGCGCTGGCCCTGCTGGCATGTGTGGCCCAAAATACAGCCGCCCAAGGCACCCAAAAAGTTTACCGGCACCAAAACCAAGCTTGGGTAAGCCTCAACTCCACCATTAAAGTAGCCGATAAATGGGCCCTGCTGGGCGATGTGCATGTGCGGCGCAACCAGTTTTTAACCGACCCCAACTTTTACTTTTTGCGCGCCGGTGGGGCCTATTTTTTAAAACCAAAGCTAACCGTAGCCGCCGGCTATGCACACATGTGGCTAGCCGCCCCTACACCCAGCGGCCGCTTTGTATTTGGCAACGAAAATAGGGTTTACCAACAGTTGCAATGGGCTTTTCCACTTACCAAAAACACCAATTTCACACTGCTTCAGCGCATCCGAAACGAGCAGCGCTGGCAGCAAAAAATAGTCAACGGCTCACCCACCAGCAATTATCGGTTCACCAACCGGGTGCGGTATTTGGCAAGCGTAAGCATACCCGTTTTCAAAAGTCAAAAGCTGCCAAAACTTATGCTGGCCAACGAGTTGCTGCTTCATTTTGGCAAAGAAGTTCAAATCAACGCCTTCGACCAAAACCGCCTCACCATTGGCATACAACAGCGCCTCAGCAAAACCTTCTCGTTCGATTTTGGGTACATGCATTTGGTACAGCGCAAAATTTTTGGCTACCAATACGATGTAAACCATACCCTCCGACTGTTTTTCTACTACAACGGCAGCCTAGAAAAACAGCCGCATGCCCACCAGCGGCACCACCACTCCGGCGAGGAATAGAACGCCACCGCTTTGCCGCACCAACACCAGCCGAAATTTATGGCCGCCGCGCATGCCCATGCCAGGCGTCTCGCTCTAAAAAGCATGTTGGCATAAGCCACACACAGTAAGGTAAACGGCGCTGCCTCTGCGCCCCCAGCCCATAACCAAAACTAGCGGCACCCACCAGTACAATAAAAAAGCCCACCGCCACCGG
>RDXD01000265.1 GCA_004292575.1 Bacteroidota bacterium | reverse complement strand
TCCCACAAATTTATTTTTGATAAAAATACACAACCTATCAAATAAATTACTATCTTTGCACAAATTTTCTTAATGCCCCCACATAGGGGCAAACATTTTAAATATCAAACCAAATGTCTGACCTAAGAAAACTGCGCAATATCGGCATATCTGCCCACATTGACGCAGGTAAAACGACAACCACCGAACGCGTCCTTTACTACACAGGACGCACGCACAAAATAGGCGAGGTGCATGAAGGCGCGGCTACTATGGACTGGATGGAGCAAGAGCAAGAGCGTGGTATCACTATCACATCTGCCGCTACTACTACCCATTGGAACTATCCTACAGAACAAGGTAAAGCTATTGCGGATACGCAAGAGTATCAAATCAACATCATTGATACGCCTGGACACGTGGACTTTACTGTAGAAGTAGAGCGTTCTATGCGCGTACTTGATGGTGCAGTGGCACTTTATTGTGCTGTATCGGGCGTAGAGCCTCAGTCTGAAACTGTTTGGAGACAAATGGACAAATACCGTATTCCTCGTATCTGTTTTGTGAACAAAATGGACAGAGCGGGCGCGGACTTCTTCAAAGCTGTAAACGAAATCAAAGAGAAATTGGGCGCAAACCCTGTTCCTTTGCAAATTCCTATCGGTGCTGAAGATACATTCAAAGGCGTTGTAGATTTGATTTTGAATAAAGGTATCATCTGGAATGAAGAAGACAAAGGTATGACTTACAAGGTCATCGACATTCCTGAAGATTTGAAAGAAGAGGCGGCTCAATGGCGTACAAACTTGGTAGAGGCAGTGGCTCTTTATGACGAAAACCTCTTTAACAAGTATGATGCTGACCCTGAGTCTATCACTCCCGCAGAGATGCGTGCCGCTATCCGCGCCGCTGTGATTGATATGTCGTTCTCGCCTGTAATGTGCGGTTCGGCTTTCAAAAACAAAGGCGTACAAGCGATGCTTGATGCGGTAATTGCTTACTTGCCTTGCCCCCTTGACTTGCCTCCCGTAATCGGTACAAATCCCGAAACAGAGAAAGAAGAAGAACGCAGACCTGACGACAAAGAGCCTTTTACAGCTTTAGCATTCAAAATCATGACTGACCCTTATGTGGGACGTTTGTGCTTTATGCGTGTATATTCAGGCAAACTTGATGCAGGTTCTTATATCCTAAACAACCGTACAGGCAAAAAAGAGCGTATCTCTCGCCTACTCCAAATGCACGCAAACAAGCAAAACCCTATCGAGAAGGTAGTGGCTGGCGATATTTGCGCAGGTGTTGGTTTCAAAGAGATTCGTACAGGGGATACTTTGACTACCGAAGACCACCCTTTGATTCTGGAAGCTATCACGTTCCCTGAACCCGTTATCGGTTATGCTATCGAGCCTAAAACTCAAGCAGACGTGGATAAATTGGGGGCGGCTTTGGCTAAATTCCTTGAGGAAGACCCTACTTTCCGCGCTGAAACTGACCAAGAAACAGGGCAGACTATCATCAAAGGTATGGGTGAGCTTCACTTGGAGATTATCCTCGACCGTATGAAGCGTGAGTTCAAAGTAGAAGTAAACCAGGGAGCCCCTCAGGTGTCCTACCGCGAAGCCCTCACCGGCAAAGTGGAACACCGCGAGGTTTACAAAAAGCAAACCGGTGGTCGTGGTAAATTTGCTGACGTGAAGTTTGAAATCGGACCTACCGAATCGGGTGTTGGTTTCGAGTTTGTCAACGATATTTCAGGTGGCTCTATTCCCCGCGAATATATCCCATCTATTGAAAAAGGATTCCGTGAGTCAATGCATCAGGGAGTACTTGCCGGCTATCCGCTGGAAGGTCTCCGGGTACGAATCTACGACGGTAGCTTCCATGCAGTTGACTCAGACGCGCTTTCTTTCGAATCTGCCGCACGCATCGGCTTCCGTGAGTCTGCCCCTAAAGCCAAACCGATTCTCCTCGAACCGATTATGGCAGTAGAAGTAGTAACCCCTGAAGATTATATGGGTGGTGTTGTAGGTGACCTTAACCGTCGCCGTGGCAAAATCGAAGAAATGAGTGACCGTGGCAACGCCAAAGTGGTAAAGGCAAAAGTTCCGCTCTCCGAGCTTTTCGGATATGTGACAGAACTTCGCACCATTACCTCCGGACGCGCAGCTTCAACCATGCAGTTCTCGCACTATGACGAGGTTCCGGCCAAC
>RDXD01000264.1 GCA_004292575.1 Bacteroidota bacterium | reverse complement strand
CTCAACCCTTCGACACGCTCAGGGCGGTGCCTTGGCATCAACGCTTCGACAGGCTCAGGGCGGCGCCTTGACCTTAGCCCTTCGACAGGCTCAGGGCGGCGCCTCGACCTTAGCCCTTCGACAGGCTCAGGGCGGCGCCTCTACCTTAGCCATAGCCTCTATCTCAAATTCCAACTTGCCTATTAAATAATCGAATAGCGATTGTTGCTTGTTTGCGAGGGGCGATACCGCCTCGCTGGAAGATTGCGCCCTTTCAAGGCTAAATGCGCGCTACTACTAGAGTTGGACTGCTAAACGCTCGGCCTCAACCCTTCGACAGGCTCAGGGCGGTGCCTTGACCTTGACCCTTCGACAGGCTCAGGGCGGCGCCTTGACCTTGACCCCCATGCAGGCGCTAACTGCTTACCTCGTCCATAAGGTATGCAATGTGCTGATAGCGCTTACCCAGCTGTTGGCTCAGCGATATTTCGCAGGTGCAGGCACTGGCATATTGACCCTCGGTGGCAGCGGCGTTGAGTTCCTTCATCTCCATACTGGCGGCAGCCTTTGTTAGTTCGGGATAGTAAAAACCTCTATCGCCAGCCATACCACAGCAAGCGGCGTAGGCCGGCGTAAGCACCTGGCTGGCGCAGGTATCGGCAATGTGCTGCAGACTATTTACCATGGCCATTTTCTGTACCGCGCAGGTGGGGTGTAGTGCCACTTTGCCTTTGGGGTGGCTAATGTTTAACTTTGGCAATACTTCAGCATCCAGGTAGGCCACGCTGTCAATCCATTTTAGCTGGGCAAACTTTTGCTTATACGGGGTGCTGAGGTGTGCCACATTGTGTATAAGCGTGTAAGTGCAGCTGCTGAAATCGCAAACCACAGGTAGCTTCCCTTGTTGGCTCCACTCCAAAAGGGCATCAATGGCTTTTTCTTCCATTATTTTAGCGGCGGCCACAAAACCCTTGCTGCTAAACGGCTGCCCGCAGCACTGCCCAGCAATGTTTTTTGGCAACAACACTTCAATATTTGCTTTTTTACAAAGGCTCAAGAATGTGCTTTGCAAGCTGGGTTGGCCCGGTTCGCGGCTGCTCATGAGCCGGTTTATGCAAGCGGTAAAATACACCACCTGCGGGGCCGCCGGCTGCCTGTACGTCATTTTTGGCGGCGCGCCTACCTCTTTTATCCATTGCGGAAACCCTTTCCAAACACGAGCTATGGCAGCTGTTAAGCGGGTAATCATTCCAAAATTGCCCTGTTGATTTAGCCAGGCCAGGGTGCCAATGGCAGCGCGTCCCAGCGTTTCTACGGTAGCAAAGCGCCTAGCCATTATGTTGGCAACAGCTATGGCAAATCCTCCATGCTGTTCCTTTCGCAAACGCTTTACCAATTCGCCCGTGTTAATGTCCACTGGGCACTCGCTGGCGCAAAGTCCATCGGTAGCGCAGGTTTCCAAGCCTTCGTATTGGTATTGTTTCAGCAGGGTGCCATATTCATCGTGCTTGCCCTGCTTTTTAAACCTTTGCAAAACCCTGCGGGCCACAATGCGGCGGCGTGGGGTCATGGTTACATCGCGGCTAGGGCAAATGGGCTCACAATAGCCACACTCTATGCATTTATCCACCTCTTCTTCCACCGCAGGCAGGTCTTTTAAATGCTCAATATGGGCAGTTTTACTGTGGTTAATAATTACCCCAGGATTAAGTAAACCCTCCGGATCCACTTCGGCTTTAATGCGGGCCATTACGGCATATAGCTCGCCCCCCCACTCCGCTTCTACAAAAGGTGCCATGTTGCGCCCCGTACCGTGTTCGGCCTTTAAAGCCCCATCGTACTTATGCACCACCACATCCACCACGGCCCTCAAAAAGCGATCATAGCGGTCTATTTCGGCGGCGGTATCCAGCAATTGGGTAATTACAAAGTGGATGTTGCCATCTTTTGCATGGCCAAAAATGATGGCGTTATCATAATGGTACTCCACAAAAAGTGCTTGTAGGTCCAGCACCGCTTCGGCCAGCCGCTCTACCGGAAAAGCCACATCTTCTAACAACACCGTGGTACCCCGCTGCCGCACAGCGCCCACACTTGGAAACATGCCTTTGCGCATTTTCCAGTAAAAATTGCGTGTATAAGCATCGGTAGTAAACGTAGCGGGGTGCAAAAGCTTCAATCGGGCATTTACGGCACCAGCCTCTTGTAGGGCCTTT
>RDXD01000263.1 GCA_004292575.1 Bacteroidota bacterium | reverse complement strand
ACAATAGCATACCAGTCTCCGTTTCAAAACAAAAGTAACGGCGCGGCACCAGACAGCGTCTGGCGCCTACTTTGCTCTACGCTAAACACCCCAAGTGGGGGCAGGTCGCTGATGAATTGGCCGACGGATGTTGTGATATACAATCTACGGGTTAAAACCCGTAGCAACAATATAAATCGAGCCTACGGCTCTGCACTAAATACTTAGCAACAAATCGCTGTTGTGTTATACAGCATGCTTTTAGATATCTTTTTATTTACGGATGAGATTGAATAGATCATGCTGCGTTTTTTTAAGCGATTATGAATATTCTACATTCCTCACACAACATCCTGTGGAAGCTAAAAAAGCAATAGGGTTGAATGATTTTCAACCCTATTGCAAATGCGTATAAAATAATTGGCTAGCTTACTTGCTGGGTGGAGAAAATGGTAACGCTGATTTGTGTACAATGATTCTCAATTTGCCATCTTTTCCCTTTTTGAATACCCAGGTTTTATCTACCATTACTTCTTTGCCATCTTTTCCGGTTACCCACACATTGCCCATGGTAATGGCAATGGAGCCGTAAATTTGGATGCCTTCATTTTTTTGTCCGGCATTGTCGTAGCGGGCTTTTACCCATGGTGTAAGCGCAAAACCTTTATCGTTGGGATAATCGGGGTCGCCGCCAACAAAATAGGCGAGGGCGCCTTTTTTATTGTTTCTAAATGTTTGGTCGCCAAAGGCTAGTGTGGGTTTAAAAAACACTTTTCCAAAGTCGTAGTTATAGGCCTGCGAAAGCACCTGCTCGGCAAAGGCTTTATAATCGCCACCTTCTTCTTTCAGTGTGCCAATTTTTACCAGGGCATCGCACCAGGCCTGCTGCGCTGCATTTACTTCGTCGTAAGTTATTACAGTTTGTGCGCCTTCTTCCACGTACACCAAGCCTAACTCATTAATTACTTTTTGTACGCTGTCGGCAGTCGCTGTTACCTTGTTTGCGCCTTCTTTTGCTTGTTGCACTTGCTGGGTGCACGAGGTAGCCATTACAACTGCTACCAATAATCCAATCGTCGATTTCATGATCATTTCGTTGGTTTTTTTGTTGCCTACTTTTTACTACGGTGTTCGGCTTGTCCGCGTTATAAATGGATAAATAAGGCTAAATGGAAACAAGACTTTAAATGTTAATTGGCAATTTTTTAAGCATTTCAACAACTGCTTTTAATGCTTAAAATTAGTGATATCAATATTTAAAAATCTGTTGCAAATTTAGAGGTGCATGTTTACGAAACTATTGATGGCAATACATTTTGCAATTAATTCACTTATTGCTATTGGGCTGAGTTGGAGCAATTTTGATTTGTAGGGCTGGCGGTTTTTTAATGGTTATTTTTAATTATAACCTATGGTTATTAATTGGCTGTGGGCGCATGCTATTTGGTGTGTTGGAATTGGGAAAGGGAAAGGGAAAGCCCGCCCGGACGACCGGGTCGGACGGGGTTAAGGTTAAGCCCGCCCGGACGACCGGGTCGGACGGGGTTGGGGTTGAGGCGCCGCCCTGAGCCTGTCGAAGGGTTAAGGCGCCGCCCTGAGCTTGTCGAAGGGTCAAGGCGCCGCCCTGAGCCTGTCGAAGGGTTGAGGCCCAGCGTTTCAGTCTGACTCTCGTTGCAGCGCACATCTAGCCCTGAAAGGGCGCAATCTACCAGCGAGGCGGCATGGCCCCTCGCAAACTTGGAGGGCTGAGGGAGGGTGTCGAGGAAATAGGTATGGGTAAACGAACCATGCAGAAATTGAGCATGGGAGGAACATAGAAGATATGCCGAAGCGGATGGGGTGGCGAAACGGTAGGAGGGGTGGCGGATGGTGCTTTTCGGGATTGGATGAACGGTGGCGGTGGGTGCGGGCGGCTGAAGGATTTGGTTGGCATGGGCAGCGCTACGGTGGCGGGATACTGGGATGTGCTATGGTGGCGGGATACTTGGATGTGCTACGGTGGCGGGGGACTGGGGTTTGCCTCGGTGGCGGGATACTGGGGTGTGCTACGGTGGCGGGATACTGGGCAGCGCCAAGGTGGCGGGATACTGGGCAGCGCCAAGGTGGCGGGATACTGGGGTGCGCCACGGTGGCGGGATACTGGGATGTGCTACGGTGGCGGGATACTGGAGTGTGCTACGGCGGCGGGGGACTGGGGTTTGCCTCGGTGGCGGGATACTG
>RDXD01000475.1 GCA_004292575.1 Bacteroidota bacterium | reverse complement strand
TGAAGCCGATGGTGTTTGCGGGCATTTTTCCGGTAAATACCGAAGATTTTGAGGAGCTGCGCGACTGTATGGAAAAGCTACAGCTCAACGATGCCAGCCTTACTTTTGAGTTAGAAACCAGTCAGGCATTGGGTTTTGGATTTAGGTGCGGCTTTTTGGGTATGCTGCACATGGAAATTATACAAGAGCGGCTAGAACGTGAGTTTGACCAAACGGTTATAACTACCGTACCCAACGTAAGCTTTATTGCCACCACCACCAAGGGCGAAAAAATCATCATCAGCAATCCAGCCGATATGCCCGAAGTGGTGAAGATTGACACCATAGAGGAGCCCTTTATAAAAGCACAGATTATTACAAAGCCCGAATACATTGGTAACATTATGACGCTTTGCATTGGCAAGCGGGGCATTCTTACCAACCAGGGCTACCTTACGCCCACCCGTGTCGAGCTTATGTTTGAAATGCCCCTCACCGAAATTGTATTTGATTTCTACGATAAATTGAAAAGCCAAACCCGCGGTTATGCCAGTTTCGATTATCACCCCATAGGCTACCGCGAAAGCGATATTGTGCGCATGGATATTTTGCTTAATGGCGATAAAGTAGATGCCTTAAGTGCACTAATACACCGTGCACGCAGCCACGAGTTTGGCCGCAAGTTGTGCGAAAAACTAAAAGACTTGGTGCCACGTCAGCAGTTTCAAATTGCCATTCAGGCTGCTATAGGTGCCAAAATTGTGGCCCGCGAAACCATAAGCGCTATGCGCAAAGACGTTACGGCCAAGTGCTACGGCGGCGATATAAGCAGAAAGCGCAAGTTGCTTGAAAAACAGAAAGAAGGTAAAAAGCGCATGCGGCAGATTGGTAATGTAGAGGTGCCGCAGGAGGCATTTTTAGCGGTGCTTAAGTTGGACGAGTAAATCGGACTAAGTGTAGAGTAATTACTGGGTGACATTATAGCGAGCCACTTGCGAGGGCAGCCGTCCATCGCCGCATAGGGCTAGTGCAACTGCCGTGGCTTATGTGTGCCGGCATAGGGTTTGGATTTAATGCATCCGGGGTTCTAGATTTTATGTAGTGCTTATTTAATAGCAACAAACGCTTCATCTTATTGTGAAAGCCGGCAGTTGGCCGCCAGCAGCACCTCACCACATCATAAATTATGAATGACATTGCTGAACTTTCCAACAAGACAATAACCGTTGAAAGAAACGAGTTTCTTAAAGTGAAAGGTAGCATCGACACCAACGTTTACTACGTGGAAAGCGGCAGTTTGCGGATTTTTGTTTTGGACGATTATGAAGAGCAGACCATTCGGTTTGGCTACAAAGAGAATCTAATTGTTTCCCTAGATTCTTTTTTGACAGGGAAGCCGTCCGACTTATTTATTCAAGCCATTAAAAAAAGCGTAATAAGGGTTGTAAGTAAGCAACAAATAGACAGGTTTTTAAAAAAGGAGATCAACAAAGATTTATGGACAGAAATTTTGGAAAATTTGGTTGTTCAACAAATGGAACGGGAAATTGATATTCTGACAAATTCGCCAAAAGAAAGATACGAACGAGTTTTAAAGCGCAGTCCACAACTATTTCAAGAAATTCCCAACAGACATATTGCCAACTATTTAAGAATGAGCCCCGAAACCTTATCGCGGCTAAAAAAGTCTTGACTTGAATCAAGGTTTATGTAAAATACTTTTTTGAGCTTTGCATAAAATATAAGCGTTATGCAATCGGAAAACCTAATACAATTGCTTTTGGAGCAGACACGGCAAATTACAAATCAAGTTGAAAAACTAAAAGCCTTTGATTTACACACGCTGACGTGGAAAGAAAATAAAACTTCGTGGAGTATTTTGGAATGTTTGGAACATTTGAATTTGTATGGCGACTTTTATTTGCCCGAGATTGAAAGCAAAATCAAAAACTCAACTACAAAGGCTGAATTTGAATTTAAAAATGGCATGCTAGGAAGCTACTTTGCAAAAAGTATGTTGCCTAAAGAAAAGCTAAACAAGATGAAAACTTTTAAAGACAAAAATCCACTGAACGCCAATCTTGATGCATCAGTGATAGAGAAATGTCTAAATCAGCAAATCAAGTTGTTGAAATTGTTGAATCAAGCCAGAAGTGTGAGTTTGAACAAGGTGAAAATTCAGACCTCAATTTCGAGGTTAATTAAGCTAAAACTAGGCGACGCTTTTCAGTTTTTGATCAATCACATCATCCGGCATCTAAATCAAGTTGACAGAATACAGATGGCGATGAAAAGTAAATGATACCCCACAAAATGTGCTTTGCAATTAGGGGTGTCGTTGAAGCAATCATTGGCAGCGCTTAACTTGTGCTGCATTGGCTAAATCCAGTCTTTGGTTAGGGCTAACGGAATTTTGACCAATATTAGTTGTAAACTTCGGCTTTTAGTTCTGAGGTTAATGATAATTGCGGACGTGTAGTTGGTGAATTCCCTCACAACACAAAGCTTCGAGCATTTAGACCATGTTTTAAGTATAATTTAAGGCTCTACACAACGCTCGGCTACAAAAATTTAAGCAGTTCTAAGATGTGCTCCACCGACTTAAACTGCGGGTGCTCAACCGCATGGTGTACCACCTCATGTTCCCAAGTGGTATGGTAGGGAATATGAATGGCGTGACCGCCAACGGCCAATACGGGTAACACGTCTGATTTAACCGAATTGCCAATCATTAAAAACTGCGCTGCAGAAATGTCTAAATGTGTCAATAGTTTGCGATAATCAGCCTCCTTTTTATCGCTCATTATTTCAATGTGGTGGAAATAGCGCATCAGCCCAGATTTTTTTAGCTTCCGCTCTTGGTCAAGCAAATCACCTTTAGTGGCCAGCACCAATCGGTACTTGGGGTAAAGCGCCTCCAGCACCGCTTCAACGCCATCCAGTAGTTCAATAGGTTTTTCCAGCAGTTCTTTACCGTATTGCAAAGATTTTTCAATTACTTGTGTAGCTGCCCTACCGTTGCTCATTTTTAAGGCGGTCTCCACCATGCTCAGCATAAAGCCTTTTACCCCGTATCCGTACAAAGGCAGGTTGTTTATTTCGGTTTTTAAAAGCTCGCGGGCTACCGAGTGTGCAGGCGCAAAATCTTGCAAGAGGGCGCAAAATTTATCTTCCGTTTCCCTAAAATAAGGTTCGTTTGCCCAAAGGGTATCGTCTGCATCAAATGCAATTATCTCAAAGTGGCTCATTAGTTGTTTTAATTACTTTGGTTAAAATCATCAATGTTTATTGCTGGGCTTTTACTGTTTCAGAGCCACTTTTTTGTTTCAAATGGATGGTCAGCGATTCCCCTATGCCACGAAATATTGGTTTTTTCTCAGTTTCAAACTTTAAAAAGCCGCATATCAAAAGGAAAGGGCTCCAGATGCGCAATTTCAACTTTGGCCGCATCTTGATGGTTAGGGTTGATAAGCACATTGTAGTCGCCTTTGGTAACAGCCGATGGCACTTTCATTAATGCATATTGGGCCTGGGCCACAAAAGCATTGCCGACTTTTTGTGTAGAAAACGGATGGGGGAAGATTTGCCAGTCCTGCGGTAAGGCGGTTATGTCAAGGTTTACCAGCGACACATCGTCGGGTACCCACAAGGTTACCATCATGTAGTCGGGTGGCAGCGTAGCCAGCGTAAAGTGTACCGATACTTCTGCCATGGCCAAAGAGCGGTTGGTGGCAGTATATACCATCGGCACACCTGCCGCGTTCCATCGTGCCCCATACAATGCAGCACCCTTTCCGCTCAAATCTCTTGCATAAGGCGCCCGCGCCAGTCGAAACAATTCCATTGTTAAGAGAGGATGCCGTAGTTAATGCGGTGTATTTCGGCCATTACCAGGTCTTTGCCGTATGCATTGGCAAGCATCGACTTAGGGGTAACATTGCCAAGAGCATAATTTGGGGTTTGCAGCCACTGTGTAAAGCGGCCCAAATCGCCAAAGGTTTCAAGGCCATGGTGGGTTACCTCTGCCATTTGCATGATTTTTTCGGATTGATTAGACTTAAATATTTTATTCATTTGTTTAAACCGTTGAAGCGATTTCGTAGAGACGTTTAAAATGTCTGCCCATTCAATTTCGGTAAAAGGCATAAAGGACCTAACCACCTCGTAAAATGTATAAGGCACGCCTTGCTTTACCGTACTGGCCATCAGAGTTTTGTTTTGTAGCAATACGCCATATACTGGTAAGGGCTCTGCTACACCACCCTCGAAGCCCGCAGTGGGGATTGTTAGCTGGCTTAATAGCTGTGTGTTTAGGTTTTCTACATCCATAATCACCCAAATGTACATCCTCTCCGACAATTGTCCAAATTTATTTTACTTTTGTCCAAGATATTTCTCATTGAGTCTATTGAGGGTCGAAAGACAATCTGTTGCCAGCTCATAAACAACCTCTGCGGCAGGTTTTAGTGCCGAAATGAGCGCACTGGCTTGACCAATCTCTAATTCGCCATTAGTTAGGTCGCCCTCAAGCATACCTTTCTTGGCTCTGCCTTTGCCCAGCAGCGCCGCTAATTCATCGGTACTTACGCCTTTTGTTTCCGAGGCCACAACAGCTTCAAAAAACGGATTTTTTAGCAATCTTACAGGGGTTAACGCCTTGAGTACCAGTTTTGTGTCCCCTTCTTTGGAGGCCAGCACCGCTTCTTTAAAGGCCATGTGGCTGCTGGCTTCCGGTGTAGCCACAAACCGGCTGCCCACTTGCACTCCCTCGGCGCCCAGGCACAGCATGCTTGCCATTTGTGCGCCGGTAGCAATGCCTCCGGCGGCAATCACAGGTATATCCACAGCGCTAACCACACTGGGCACCAGCACCAGCGTGGTGGTTTCTTCCCTTCCGTTATGCCCTCCTGCTTCAAAGCCTTCAGCCACCACCGCGTGGCACCCGGCAAGTTGGGCTTTGGCCGCAAATTTGCTGCTGCTTACCACGTGTACCACCGTAATGCCGGCGTCGCGTAATTTTTGCGTCCATACCGCAGGATTACCTGCACTGGTAAAAACTATGGGCACGCCATGCTCAATAATTGATGCAATATGTTCTGCAGCGTTGGGGTACAAAAGCGGCAAATTAACCGCAAAGGGCCGTGTGGTAGCTGCCTTGCACTTTAAAATATGGGTTTTAAGTACCTCGGGGTACATGCTGCCGGCGCCAATAATGCCCAGGCCACCAGCGTTGCTTACAGCACTAGCCAGGCGCCAGCCGCTGGCCCACACCATGCCACCTTGCACAATGGGTACCTCTATATCAAAAAGTTGTGTTACACGGTTTTGCAGCATTTTACAAATCTGCAACAAAAACCCCACACTGCGCCGTCAGTTTGCCACAGCAGCGCAGGGCTCAAATTTAAGTGCTTAGCCAAAGTCAATTTCGGTGTTGTCGCCAATATTGAGGCTGCGGCTAAGACCCTTTACGGCTGCATCGCTGCCAATAAGGCTATTGTCTAGTACCACTTCAAACAAGCTGGTATAGCTGCCAATAATACTGTCCCTAACAAGCGAGTTTTGTATGCTGGTATTGCTCCCTATGGCCACGTGAGGGCCAATAACGCTGTTGCGAATAAGGCAGCCCGGTGCAATGCTTACCGGGGGAATAATGATGGTGTTTTCGTGGGTATGGCTGTTTGGGTTTACGTTGCCACCACCTTTTTTAAGTAATGTGGCATTGCTTTCTAAGAGGGTGTCCTTTCGGCCACAGTCAAACCAGCTTTTTACCCTAAAGGCTTTTAGTTTGGCTCCTTTTACAACCATGCATTGCAGCGCGTCGGTTAAATTGTAGTCGCCGTTGGTTTTAATGTTTTCTTTTACCAGTTGTGCCAAACACTCAAAAAGCAAGGCTGTTTCTTTAATTTTATAAATGCCCACCAAGGCCATATTGCTTTTTGGTATGGCAGGTTTCTCTACCAACCGCTCTATGTTTTCGTTGTCGTCTAACTCGGCCACACCAAAATTCCGCGGATCATCCACTTTTTTTACACCCACCACGCTTTGGCTGCTGGTTACCACCTGTTTCACATCAAATTCGCAAACTGTATCGCCAAGCACCACAATTACCTCATCGTTTTTTACCAAAGGTTGGGTAAGTTTAATGGCATGGCCCGTGCCGTGGCGCTCATTTTGGAAAACGAAATGCGTTGTAAGATGCGGATAAGCACCCTTAACATAATCTTGAATTTTTTCGCCCAAATAACCTACAATAAATATAAATTCAGTAACACCGGCTTCTTGCAGTTGATCAACAATGATGCTAAGAATGGTTTTGCCAGCTATTGGAATGAGGGCTTTGGGCTGTGTATAAGTATGCGGTCGTAGCTTTGTGCCTGCTCCGGCCACCGGTATAATCGCTTTCACGCTGTAGTTTTTAAAAAAAGGTATCTAGTTACTCCTGAGTTGAGCTGTAAACACCACCAGCCGTTAATGGTTGAGTAAATTTGAAAACGCTCAAATTTTTTGAAAGTGTGGAGGCTACTGGGCAAGTAGCGACAAGCAAAAACGGGTGTGAGTTAAAAAAATCCGGCTTTTTGGTACAGGGTAAAAGTAAAAGATTTTGGTAACGGTGTGCTTTAAATTTGTGCTCCCTCCGTTTTTTAGGCCTTGGTAGCCGTAAAACTGGTAATAAAATACCTTATTTTGCCAGTTAGTCAAAAAACATATTTTTGCCGCGTAAAAAAATTTAATATTATGAGCGACATTGCAACAAGAGTAAAGAAAATAATTGTTGACAAACTTGGTGTTGACGAAGGTGAAGTAACCACCGAAGCATCATTTACGAACGATTTAGGTGCCGATTCTCTCGATACGGTGGAGTTAATCATGGAATTTGAAAAAGAGTTTAACATCTCTATCCCCGACGAACAGGCCGAAACCATCACCACTGTTGGCCAGGCAGTTACCTACTTGGAAGAACACGCCAAGTAGTCTTTTGGGTTTTAATTGCTATAGCTTTGCACGCCCGGTTTATTTCCGGGCGTGTTTGGGCTTTAGTAGAAACTAACTAAAAAATTTGCTTATGAAGCTGAAACGTGTGGTCGTTACGGGCCTAGGTGCCCTAACCCCAATTGGCAACTCGGTGCCGGAGTATTGGGCCGCATTGGCAGCTGGTGTAAGTGGCGCAGCGCCCATTACCCTGTTTGATGCCAGCAAATTTAAAACCCGTTTTGCCTGCGAGCTCAAAGGTTTTGATGCCAGCTTGTTTATGGATCGCAAAGAAACCAAGCGGATGGATAGGTTTGCGCAACTGGCACTTATATCCAGCGACCAGGCCGTGGCCGATGCCGGCATAACTGCCGAAAATGTAAACCGCGACCGCGTAGGGGTTATTGTTGCCAGCGGCATTGGCGGCCTCATCACCTTCCAAGAAGAGATGATGAATTTTGCCAAGGGCGATGGTACTCCAAGATTCAATCCGTTTTTTATTCCAAAAATGATATTGGACATTGCAGCAGGACAAATAAGCATGAAGCATGGTTTTAGAGGACCCAACTATGCCGTAGTAAGTGCCTGTGCCAGCAGTACCAATGGCATTATTGATGCTTTTGACAACATTAGGTTGGGCAAAGCCGACATTATGATAGCGGGTGGCTCGGAAGCGGTGATAAGTGAGGCCGGCGTGGGTGGTTTTAATGCCATGAAAGCCATGAGCGAGCGAAACGATAGCCCAGAAACAGCCAGCCGCCCATACGATAAAGACCGCGATGGGTTCATTATGGGCGAAGGTGCCTGCATTTTGGTACTGGAAGATTTGGAGCACGCCCTTGCCAGAGGGGCTAAAATATACTGTGAAATAGCCGGCGGCGGCGCCAGTGCCGACGCCTACCACCTAACAGCCCCACACCCCGATGGACTGGGGGCAAAAAACGTGATGATAGCGGCACTTAAAGATGCCAACATGCAGCCCGAGGACATTGACTATGTAAATACCCATGGAACCTCTACGCCACTGGGCGATGGTGCCGAGGTGAAGGCCATACAGCAGGTTTTTGGCGAGCATGCTTATAAACTAAACATTAGCAGTACCAAAAGCATGACCGGCCACTGCTTGGGTGCTGCCGGTGCACTGGAGGCCGTGGCTTGTATTATGGCCGTGGTCAACGATATTGTGCCACCCACCATCAACCATTTTACCGATGACCCCGAGCTGGATGCCAATCTTAACTTTACCTTTA
This sequence comes from Bacteroidota bacterium, assembly GCA_004292575.1. Lineage (GTDB taxonomy): Bacteria > Bacteroidota > Bacteroidia > Chitinophagales > Chitinophagaceae > Phnomibacter. The sequence goes on along the minus strand of RDXD01000475.1, from coordinate 3,077 downwards.
ATACTGCCCAGCACCGCACCGTTAACGCCGCTTTGAGCAATACCTTTGGTTTTGGTGGCCACAATGCCTGCGTTATTGTAAAAAAATACGTGGCTTAATGGTATATGCGGTAGGGGCTGTGGTACACCAGTAGCCAAAATCCTGGGTCAACTTAGCCCGAACTGTGCTACTTTTGCAACAGCCCATTAATATTTTAGGGGTAGCCTTATATCACTCTGGTCGTGAATTTATTTGCATCTATTTTTAAAACCGATAAGCATTTACGTGCTTACAAGAAGCAGCTGAAAGGGCTATTGGATTTTACGCCTGGAAACATTGCCCTATACACCACGGCATTAAGCCACCGCAGTGTGCGGGAGTCGCTAGAAGATAACAACGAGCGCATGGAGTTTTTGGGCGATGCCATTTTAAGTGCCATTGTAGCCGATTTTCTTTTTAGAAAGTACCCCCGCAAGGGCGAAGGCTTTCTTACTGAAATGCGTAGCAAAATGGTAAATCGGCAGAAGCTAAACGATATTGCCATTAAAATGGGCCTCAAAAAAATTGCCAAATTCAACAGAATTGATGGCGGTTTAAAAAACAGCCAAATCTTTGGAAATACACTAGAAGCCCTGGTGGGCGCCATATACCTTGATAAAGGCTACATAAAAACACGCCGCTGGGTACTTAAACACCTCATAGCACCGCATCTTTTTATGGACGAGTTGGAGCTGCAGGATATAAATGTTAAAAACAAGCTGATTGGTTGGGCCAATAAGCAAAGCAAGTCCATTGATTTTGAAACGGTTGAAGAAGTGCACGAAAAAGGCCGCAAACTTTTTGTGGTGGCCGTGGTGGTGGGTGGCGAGGCCCTTGGCACCGGGCGCGGCTTTAGTAAAAAAGATGCTAGCCAGATGGCGGCTATTCAGGCTGCCGAAAAATTGGGGCTTTAAGAGCCTTTTCAAAAGATTGCAGGTGGGCCGCTAAGGGGGGCTTAGCCTAAACGTTCTGGTATTGCCCTAAACCTCAGGACCAAGCAGCAACATTACTTCTACTTCGATGCAAGCAGTGCAAGTTCTTGTAGTCTGTTCTGGATACTGGTGTGCCCATGCCGTTGATAACCGCCAGCTACGGTTGCCGTCAAGGCACAGAAATGCCGCTTCGCCGCCATGTTTGGTTAACTGGTGGGTGCGGCGTGGGGGCATGGTTGCCTTTTGCACTGGATATGCACTGCTGCAGAGCAGGCCCGGGATTGGAGTGGAAAGCCCGCACGCCCAACCGGAGGGCGGGCGGAGGACTTGCAACGAAAAGCCCGAGCCGAGGCCCTATAGTGGTATGCTGCCCATGGCCCCCAAAACAAATTGCGCTGTTTTTACTCGTTAGGTTTAGATTGTGAAACGCGATAAAGGGCTACGCACATGGTTGTAAACAAGGCCACACCCAGCAAATAGTAAGCGGTTTGGCCACCAAGGGCCTTTTCTAGGGCATGCTCGGCATTAAACTTTGCCAAAAAGCGGCTAATGGAGTCGCTGGCCAGCAAAAAGGCCACCAAAACGCCCGCTATGGCACCGCCCGCCACTAAGCCGGTGGCAAATAAATTGCCTTTACCCAAGTCTTCTTCTTCCTCGGTTTTTATGAGGCCCTTCTTTTTGCTAACGGCATCGGAAACGCCACGGATGGCGCCGCCAATAAAAATGGGCAGTGTGGTGCTAAGTGGCAGGTAAATGCCAATGGCAAAACTGAGGGCTTTTATACCGCAAAGCTCCATTACGACTGCTATGCAGGCACCTACGATTACAAACTGCCAATCGAGGTTGAAGCTGAGAATGCCTTTGATAAGGGTGGCCATAAGGGTGCCTTGTGGGGCGGGAAACAAATCGGTGCCAATCATGTGGGTAACACCCTGTGCCGCCAGCTCGGCGCTGGGTTTGTCTAATATTTGGATGGTGGCGCCAATGGCAATGCTGCTGACAATGGCGCCAATAAAGAGTGCATATTGTTGATACTTTGGCGTGGCCCCCACAATATAGCCCGTTTTTAAATCTTGGCTGGTGGCGCCCGCGTTGGCTGCTGCTATGCAAATCATGGCACCTACTACCAGTGCCATGGGTTCGTACACCTTACCCGTCCAGCCTACGGCTATAAAAATAAGACAGGTGCCCATGAGGGTGGCAATGGTCATGCCGCTGATGGGGCTATTGCTGCTGCCAATAAGGCCTACGATGCGGCTGGCCACGGTTACAAAAAACGCTCCAAAAATAATGACCAGTACGCCCAAAAACAACTTTCCAAGAATGCTTTCGCCGGGTATTTGTGGTAAAATACTGATGAGTGCTACCAGTACAAGGCTGCCAATGCCTACTACTTTCAGGCTTAGATCTCGCTCGGTACGCAATACGGCCTGGTTGCCGCTGTTTTTTTCTTTTAGCGATCCCAGGCTACCCTTGAAAGAAGAAATGATGGTGGGTATGGTTTTGAAAAGTGTAATGAAGCCGCCGGCTGCTACTGCCCCCGCACCAATTTGCCGCACATAGGCGCGGTAAATGGCGGTGCTATAGTCGGCAAAGCTGTGGGTGGCGGCATCCCAAGCGCCGGGGCCGCCATTGGTGGCTAAATCTTTAAGGTAACCCAGCTTAACCAGTTGCGCAGCTATAAGGTCGGGCGGCACCAGGCTGGCCAGCAAGGGAATGAAAACAAACCAACTGAGTACGCTGCCAGCTACCAGTACGCCTGCTATTTTTGGTCCAATAATGTAGCCTACGCCCAAATACTCGGGGGTAATTTCGGCGCTAATTTTGGCCGATGGAAAAAATCGGTTGGCTTGTGCAGTCATAAAGGCCGGTGTTTCGGCCACCACATGAAATATTTTTTGAAACATGGCATATACAAACGCAAAGCCGAGCCCCATGAACGCCGTTTTTGCAAAATTGCCACCTTTTTCACCTGCTTTAAGTACACTGGCGCAGGCGGTACCCTCGGGGTAGGGTAGCACACCATGTTCTTTTACAATTAGTGCTTTGCGCAGCGGTATCATCATAAGCGTACCCAAAATGCCCCCAAACGTGGCCAGTATTAAAATGGTCCAGTAGTTAAAGTTG
>RDXD01000474.1 GCA_004292575.1 Bacteroidota bacterium | reverse complement strand
TTGCAGCGCTGTGCCCGGCAGGTTTAAAAAGCCCAGCATGGTTTGCAGGCTATCCATGCGCGGCAGGTAGGGGCCAGCCAAATTGGTGGCGTTTTGCAGACCCGCCTTAACCCGGTCCGACCGGGTCGTCCGGGCGGGCTTATCCGCAATCCCCCTCCCCTGCGCCAGCCAATCGGCGGCGGCCAGGCTGTCTATTTTTCTAAGGTGCTTGTAAACTTTTTCTTGTTGGCGGTTTAGCTTGTCGAGTGCTTTGGTGGTGGTGGCGGTAAGTTGGGCGTTGGCCTTGGCGGTGGTGGCTTCCAGTTTTTGCAGGGCTTGGGTGGTGCGGTGTACCAAACCCACGCTGTCGGGCGGCTGCGCCAAGTTAGCATTACCAACTGCACCTAACATTATTAGGGCGCATATACTTGCGGCTTTGGCTAAGTGGCGGTAGGATAGTATTTTCGGAACAAAAACTTTCATGGCTCAACTAGGATTGAATTGGTTCGCTTTTGCAGGGTAAAGGTTAACCCATTTATTTGTTTTAACAAATTTTTTTAAAAAAAAATTGAACTTTTTCGGGGCCAGTTTAAGCAGACTATGACGGGCAAAGGGTTTGGACAGAAAAATTTCATTTGTGGCTAAAGAAAAACACCCGCATCAAAGGTTAAAAAACGGCCACAGCGCAGGAAAAAACAACGACAACTTGGCCAAATTGTAAACTTAAGGCCGACGAAGTGAATGGCGTTTGTACTTGTTAGCGGCTGGTTTGACTGGCTCTATCGTAAAGCATGCATTTTGGGGCATTTGGTAAGGGACTTGGGTGGCGTTGTTCCGACCGATCTCTACCCTGTAGAGACGGGCGGAGCGGGGGCGGAACGGGCGGAACGGGCACAGCGGTGCTGCAAAGGCCGAAGGGCTGCGGGATGCAGCGGGCGCCGACCAGCGGGAGGCGGTGCCCGGCCCCCAAGGCCGGCACGGTACCCCGCAGCAGCCCGTACCGAGGTATGGATTTGCACTGCTGCTGATAGCCCCAAAAAATTGATGGCTATGACCGGCCTCTAAACTGAGCCGGGTAGATATGAAAACGGTGATGGCATCGGCCACAAATGGACATGCCGATGAACGAGGTCCACAAATCGGTCAGACGTGCCCTTGCTGCGTGAACCGAAATTTTGACCGAGCCCAAAAAACATCATGATGGACGGCCCAAGCTGCGTTTGCTACCCGCATAGCCACCCCAAAGCCGAACACCATTAGCGGGCTACCCACCTTGCATTTGCCGACCTGAACCATGCAGCGCTAAACTACGAAATGCCGCAACTGGGGCCAATACCAGGAGGTTTTACTGCAAAATGCTTGAGTGCAACTTACTGCCTACGAGGCGCAGAAACTCTGACCGGGTGGTGTCTTCTAAAAATTCAACCACGGGATGCTGGCAACTGGGGCCGATAAAAGGAGGTTTTACTGCAAATTGCTTTAGTGCAACTTACTGCCTACGAGGCGCAGAAACTCGGAACGGGTGGTGTCTTTTAAAAATTCGCCGCTGAAGGCTGATGTGGTGGTGGCGCTGTTTTGCTTTTGCACGCCCCGCATCATCATACAAAGGTGCTTGGCCTCAATTACTACGGCGCAGCCCAACGGGTTTAGGGCTTCTACAATGGCATCGCGTATTTGGGTGGTTAGGCGCTCTTGCACCTGTAAGCGGCGGGCATACACATCTACCACGCGGGCTACTTTGCTAAGGCCGGTTATCCAGCCATTGGGTATGTAGGCCACGTGTGCTTTGCCAATAAAAGGCAGCATGTGGTGCTCGCACATGCTGTAGAGCTCAATGTCTTTTACAATAATCATCTCGCTTACGTCCTCGTGAAACTTGGCGGAGTTGATGATGTCCACCGCATTTTGCTGGTAGCCTTGGGTTAAAAATTGCATGGCTTTGGCCATGCGCTCGGGCGTTTTAAGCAGACCTTCGCGGTTGGGGTCTTCGCCCAGCAGGTGCAGCGCTTCTTTATACTGAACTTTTAGGCCGTCGGTAACTTCCTGGTCGTATTGGTCTATTTTTTTGTAAGCCATGGGGCGTTGTTTTTGTTAGTTTTATAACGGTTGCTTATGTGTAGCCATTTAAAACACGTTTATTGCTAAATGGTTCGAGGGGGGGGCGGTGCTACCAAGGCTTTAGTGCAGCTGCTACGCGGGCAAATAGAGCTGCCCCTGGCTGTAGAGTACGGCGTGGCCCGATATGATAACCCGGCTGCCCTGGTGGCTGCACCAAAGCTGGCCCTGCCTTGCCGATAGCTGGGTGGCCACCAAGTTGGTTTTTTGCAGGCGCTGGGCCCAAAATGGTATAAGCTGCGCATGTGCCGATCCGGTAACGGGGTCTTCGTTTATGCCATCGGTGGGTGCAAAAAAGCGGCTTACAAAATCGACGGTGGTGCCCGCAGCGGTTATGATGATGTACTTGAAGTGCTGCTGCATGAGGAAAAAGTTGGGGCTACAATCCTGCACGGCTTGCTGGCTGGGCAGCTCTACCAGCAAATCGCGGTGCTGGTGCACGCTTAGCACCTCGGCGCCACCCAGCGCCTCTACCAAGTGGGCAGGCACAGCATCTAAGGGCGTGGGCATCCATGCGGGAAAATCCATTTGGAGGCTGCCATTGGGCATAAGGGTTACTTGCAGCGGACCGCTTTGGCTGTGAAATAGAATGCTGGAACCCTGGTGACCCAAATGGTGAAAGAGGGCGTAGGCGGTGGCTAGGGTGGCGTGGCCGCAGAGGTTTATTTCTTGCCGGGGGGTAAACCAGCGAATGTGATAGTGGGGGGTTGGACCCTGGGCATAGGCCGCCAGATGGGGCCCCGTTGCGTTTTGGGACGCCATGGGTACGAAAAATACGGTTTCGCTGAGGTTGTTTTCTTCGGCTATTTGCTGCATTAAGGCAGTGGGCAGCCAGGCCGTAAGTGGCACCACAGCGGCGGGATTGCCCCCAAAGGGTTGCTGTGTAAAGGCGTCGATTTGGTAAATGGGAAGGGTCATGGGGTGCGCTAGATGTTTTAAATGCTGGGTGCTGGTAAAATGACTACTGCGCAGTAATGCGGTGGGGCATGTGGGCCAATGTGGTGGCGCCAGAAGCCGCATTGATGGCGGCAGGGTTTATAATTGGTGTTGGGGTAAACACAGGGGCTGTAACGAGACTGGGTGCAGTGGTTTGGTTTTTTATATATGGCTTGCGGTTGTGCAGGTTGGCGTTGGCAGCGGGTTATGGCCAACGGCGGGTTGGTTTTGCAACATTAAAGGCTGCTGAATACGGCGCAGGAGGTGTGGTTTTATGGCGTTTCAGGTTTGAGGCGTAAGGCTTTTGGCATTTGGCATTTGGCTTTTGGCTTTTGCCATTTGCGCCTTCCATGGGCAGCTTTCCACTGCCGAATGGTGGCGGTGGTGGCTCTTGATTACTCAGCCATAATGGCCTTTACGGCGGCCACCACATCTTCAATATTGGGTTTGCTGAAATAGTCGCCATCGCTACCATAGGGCGGGCGGTGTGCCGCGGCGGTAAGGGTGCGTGGCGTGGCATCTACCCAGCGGTAACCACCCTGCACCTCTAGCACGTGCTGAAACATATAGGCCGCTGCACCACCGGGCACATCTTCATCTACAAACAAAATGCGGTTGGTTTTTTTAAGCGATTGTACAATGGCGTGGTGCACATCAAATGGCAATAGGGTTTGCACATCAACTACCTCAACGCTTATGCCCAGGGCTGCCAGGCGTTGGCAGGCATCGAGCACAATGCGCAGCGTGCTGCCATAAGATACCACGGTAATATCGGTGCCTTCCAGCAGCACCTCGGGCACACCCAGCGGCACGGTTAGCTGGGTAAGATTTTCGGGCAGCATTTCTTTGAGGCGATAGCCATTGAGGCACTCCACCACAATACCCGGATCGTTGCTTTGCAGCAGCGTGTTGTACATGCCAATGGCCTGCACCATATTGCGTGGCACACAAAGGTACATGCCGCGCAGGCTGTTTATAATCATGCCCATGGGGCTACCGCTGTGCCAAATGCCCTCGAGGCGGTGGCCGCGTGTGCGCACTATAAGCGGGCAGCTTTGCTGGCCAGCGGTGCGGTAGTGCAGGCTTGCCACATCATCGCTCAGGGGCTGCAAGCCATAGAGCAAATAGTCTAAATACTGAATTTCGGCAATGGGCCTTAGCCCCCGTAGGGCCAAGCCAATGCCCTGCCCCATAATAGACAGCTCGCGTATGCCAGTATCGAAAATGCGATGGCTACCGTGCCTTTGCTGGAGGCCCGCAAAGCCTTGGTTTACATCGCCAATTTGGCCCACATCTTCGCCAAAGGCCACCACCAGTGGGTTTGCTACAAATAGGGCATCGAAGTAACGGTTTAGCACTTCGTACCCATTAAGTGTAACGGCATGCTGCGGATAGTGGGCGGCCACGGGCTGCACCGCCATGGCTGCTTTGGGCCCCTCGTTGTAAAGGGCTGTATTAAAATGGGCTTTGTTTTGCTGTGCCAGGGTTTGCCGGTACTGCGCTATGGGCTGGGTAAGTGGGTGTTGGGGCGCAAAATCGATGGCGGTGGCTAGGGCTTTCATTACATCGCGCCGCAGCGGTTCGCGGTTTTGCAGCAGCTCGGCCAGGGCAGCCTCCAGCGGTTGTGCTGCCTCGGGTGGCGCGGCTTGGGCCAGTGCCTGTAGAGCAGCAGCGGCGGTTTCCACCTGTGCCTTTATGGGTGTTTGGTAGGCCTGCCAGGCATTGGCCCGGGCATCTCTAATGCTGTGCTTAGCCTCGGTTTCCAAAATCTCCAGCTCATCTTCGGTAGCAAGCCCATTTTCCAGCAGCCACTCGCGCATTTTTTTGTTGCAATCCCAGTCGCGCTCCCAAGCCAGGCGCTCGGGTGTTTTGTAGCGTTCGTGGCTGCCGCTGGTGCTGTGGCCCTGTGGCTGCGTTACTTCTTCCACATGAAAGAGTGCGGGCACATGGGTATGGCGCATTTCGTTTAGGGCCTGTTCAAACACCTCGCACATGCCGGCATAGTCCCAGGCTTTTACCTTGTATATTTTTATGCCATTGGTGCCTTCGCGTTGCTCAAAGCCCAGCAAAGCTTCCGAAATGGAGCCTTTTACGGTTTGTTGATCTTTGGGTACGCTTATGCCGTATCCATCGTCCCACACCAGCACGGCCAATGGCACTTTTAGCACGGCAGCGGCGTTTAGGGTTTCCCAAAAATGGCCTTCGCTGGTGCTGGCATCGCCAATGGTGCAGAAGCAAATTTCGTTGCCGCTGGTGCTAAGCTGGTTAAACGGCTGCAGCTCTGGGGTTTGCCTAAACAGTTTAGAAGCCAGTGCTAAACCCAGGCTACGCGGCACCTGCGCGGCCGTGGGTGCCATATCGGCGGCGGTATTGTACTGGTGTGCCAGTGGCTGCCAAAGGCCCTCGGGGGTTGTGTTTCGGGTTACAAAGTGGGCATTCATTTGCCTGCCGGCGCTCATAGGGTCGTGGGTGGCATCGGGGTCGGCATACAGCTGCGCAAAAAACTGCTGTGGGGTGCTTATGCCCAGGGCAAACATCCAGGTTTGATCGCGATAGTAACCGCTGCGCCAGTCGCCCGGCTTAAAAAACTTGGCCAATGCCACCTGTGGCACTTCTTTGCCATCGCCAAAAATGCCAAATTTGGCCTTGCCGGTAAGCACCTCGCGGCGCCCCATAAGGCTGGCCTCGCGGCTAAGGCAGGCCATGCGGTAATCGCTAAGCACCTCGGTACGAAAGGTTTCGAACGAGAGCTGCGCTAACTCGGAGGCAGCTTGTGTATTGGCGGCAACGGATGATTCCATGTTACAAATATAAATGTTAGGCTTTTACCAGTATGCGAACTGCAAATACGGGTAAAAACTGCCCCCAATAAAAAATATTAACAGGCCGCGCTTTGGCAACTGAAATTTTTTGAATAATTTGCACGCCTAATCGCAAAAATAACATAGCACATGAAAAAGCTTTTATTTATGGTGGTGCTTGCCGCCGGTGCAGGCATAACCGCCCAAGCCCAGTTGCAACCTTTGGCTGGCAAAACTTTAGAAGTGGGTAGAGCCACGGAAATACTTTGGATTAACGCTGACACGCATGACTTTGGTAAAATAAAGCAGGGCGTGCCCGTGTACACCGAGTTTGAAATAAAAACCACAACAGCCGACAGCCTGAAGCTGGAAATGGTACAAGCCGGCTGTGGCTGCACCACACCCGAGTTTAAGGTCGGAACCTACGCCCCAGGCGAAGTGGTAAAAATTAAGGTGGGCTTTAATGCAGGCGCCGAAGGTCCGTTTACCAAACCCGTTACCATTACTTACAATGGCGGGCAGCAAAAGGTAATAAACATTACCGGCACGGTGGTAACTACACCAGCCACACCCGCACCTGCCAATGGTATGGTGGGCAAGATTAAGTAATGCTTTATTTTTTGGTAGGTATAAGAGAGGTCGAATCGGGATTGCAAACGGTTCGACCTTTTTCTTTTAGTAAAACTGTACAACAATGATGAAAAAGATAGCCGCCTGCTTTTTGATGCTGCTGGCAGTGGCCACGCTGGCCTACGCTGCTGGCATAGATGCCCTTATAAAATTTGACAAAACTGAACACGCCTTTGGCAACATTAAGCAAGGTAAGCCGGTGACTGTGAGCTTTACCTTTAGCAACCCAGGCAAGGCACCGTTGATTATAGAAGACGCCACCGCCGAGTGTGGCTGCACCAAACCCGAGTATCCACAACAGCCCATTATGCCCGGCAAAAAGGCAGCCATTAAGGTAACTTATGATGCTAAAGAACCGGGCAGTTTCACCAAAAAAATAACCATAAAACTGGTAAACCAAGCCGAGGCTAAAGTGCTTACCATAAAGGGCGTGGTGGTGAAATAGGCTGTTGGGTGCCGTCGTTTTGGCCGCGCCATGTCGGGAATTTATAGCTGGTTTCGGGGTAGTTAGTACACTTTTAAATGGCGTTTGATTGTGGACTTTGGCTGCGCTTGTTACAACGCCGCATAGCTTGCATTGCGCTGCCGCTGGCCCATAATGGCCGCTGCATCACCATTCTTCATGCGTTTTGGCCGCCTATATGCCCACTAAAAGCGTGGAGCAGGGCGTTTGTTTGCCAGCGTGCTACCCCACTTTAATCTCAATACAACGCCATGGGCGGGCGGCAGCACTGCCTTATACAAAACTTTAGGACAGATGCCCCCTACCCCATTTTAGGCTGCCGGGCAACAGGGTGCTACTTTATGCCCTGTATCTGCACCAGTTTTGCATACACGCCTTGCACAGCCATCAGTTGCTCGTGATTGCCTTGCTCTACAATTTGGCCTTTTTGCAGCACCACAATGTCATCGGCATGGCGTATGGTACTTAGCCGGTGTGCAATTACCAGCGTGGTGCGGTTGTGCATTACATTGTTAATGGCTTCTTGCACCAGTTGCTCGCTTTCGGTATCGAGGCTGCTGGTGGCCTCGTCTAAAATAAGAATGGGCGGATTTTTTAGTACAGCACGGGCAATGGTGAGGCGCTGGCGTTCGCCGCCACTTAGCTTGCTGCCCCTATCGCCAATATTGGTGTGGTATCCCTGCTCTTTTTTTACAATAAAGTGGTGGGCATTGGCCACACGGGCCGCTGCTTCCACCTGCTCATCGGTGGCATGGGGCATACCCAGCGCTATGTTGTTGCGAATGGTATCGTTAAACAAAATGGGCTCCTGCGTTACAATACCCATTTGCTGGCGCACCGTCTCAAGCTGATAATCCTTAATGTTTACCCCGTCTATTAGCACCTGGCCCTGGCTAACATCATGAAAACGCGGCACCAGATCGGCCAAGGTGCTTTTGCCCGCGCCGCTGCTGCCCACCAGCGCCACCGTTTTGCCTTTGGGCACGGTTAAATTAATACCCTGCAAAATCTCTACATCGTTGTAAGCAAACCCTACCTGCTTAAAGCTGATGCTGTGCGCAAAAGCAGCCATGGGCCGGGCCTCTGGCTTATCTTCTATAAGGTTGCTGGTGTTTAGCACTTCTTCTATGCGCACAATGGCAGCACTACCCTTTTGCATGTTGTAAAAAGAGGTGCTTAGGGCCTTTGCGGGATTTATAATGTTGTAAAACAGGCCCAGGTAGCCAATTAGCGCGGCACCGTCCAGGGTTTTATCGTTAATAACCAGCGCGCCGCCCACCAGTAGTACGGCACAAAACACCAAAATGCCCAAGGTTTCGCTAAGTGGGCTGGCCAAATCGCGGCGGTAGCCCATGGCATTTTTGGTGTGTAGCAGCTGGTTGTTGATGCCAAAAAAGCGGCTGCGCAGGGCCGCTTCGGCTGTAAATGCTTTTATCACCCGAAGGCCCCCTAGGGTTTCGTCTAGCACGCTTACCCCCTGGCCCTGCAACTCGGCGGCCTCAAGGCTTTGTTTTTTTAAGCTGCGGCTAATGCGCCCAATTATAAGGCCCATTACCGGCAGCATAATCAGCAAAAACAGGGTAAGCTTAAAACTAATAAAAAACAACACCGCCAGGTTTATGATGATTTGCATGGGGTCGCGTATCCAACCTTCTAGGGTACCCACCACACTTTGCTCCACCTCGGCTATATCGTTGGTAATGCGGCTCATAAGGTCGCCCTTGCGCTGCTCGGTAAAGTAGCCAATGGGCAACTGTAGCACCTTGCTGTACATATCGGCCCGCAGCTGGGTTACCACCTTGTTTTTAAGTGGGTTTAAGATGTAGTAGGCCAGGTACAAAAACAAGTTTTTAAGCACAATAGACAGCAGCATAAAGCCACAGATGTAAAACAACAACTGCATCATATTGCCACCAGTGGTACTAACCACATGGGCCATACGCTCGTTTATCCACTGCATAAGCGGGCTACTGCTTTTTTCATCGGCCAGCTTTTCGCCCAAAAAAATGAGCTTAAAAAACGGCATTAGCATGCCAATGGAAGTGATGGAAAAAACGGTGCTGAGCAAAATGGCGCCAAAATACACCAGCATTTGGCTACGGTATGGGCGCAGATAACCGAAAAGGCGCGAAAATTTTGACATAAGCTTATAGCTGGCAAAGTAACTACTTTTGCAGGCTAACAAAAGGTTACAAATGGAAGAGAGTAAAAGACAAAAGCAGGTGGCGGGTCTGCTGATAGAGGAGTTGAGCCTTATTTTTCAACGCCTGGGCCTAAATATGGTAGATGGGGGCATGATATCCATATCCACCGTAAAAGTGACACCCGACCTGTTTGAGGCGCGCATTTACCTCAGTTTTTTTAAAATTGAGAACAAGGCCGCCATGATGCAAAAAATAAAAGACCGCAGCTGGGAAATAAAACGCGAGCTTACGGCCAAGGTGCGGCACCAGCTGCGCATTATGCCCATTCTCACCTTTTACGAGGACGATACCCTTGATTATGTATTTAAAATGGAAGAGCTTTTTGGGAAAATAAAAGCCAACGAGGCCAATCCGGCAGTGCCTGGTACAGAGCAGTAAAGCCGTTTTTGGCTTCCCCCAACGCGGCCAACCGTGCAACACTTCAAAAAAAAGCAACCCTACCCCTTGTTTTCTTTTAGCATAGCCCTACGCTACTTTGGCAGCAAAAAAAGCACCCATGCCATCAACATTATTGCCTGGATAAGCATGGTGGCCATAGGGGTGGTAACTGCCGCCTTGGTGGTGGTGCTAAGCGTGTTTAACGGCTTCGAAAACCTGGTACTAAGCCTCTACAGCGATTTTTATGCCGATGTGAGCATAACCCCGCGGCAGGGCAAGTGGCTAAACCACACCGACAGCTTGCTGCGGGTAATTGGCACCGTGCCGCAGGTGCAGCAGGCCGAGCCTGTGCTGCAAGAGCGGGTGGTGCTTATAGACGAGGAAGACAAAAGCATTGTGTGGCTAAAAGGGGTGCAACCCAGCTATGCCGAAGCGTCGGGGGTGCCCAACCACATGGTGCGGGGCAGCTTTGCGGTGGGCAGTGCCAGCAAACCCGCGGTGGTGCTGGGCAGCGGGGTAGAAAATGCCTTGCAAATAGCCGCCGGCAGCCAAATGTATCCAGTAAGTATGCACTTTGCCAATCGGCTGGCCACCAACCTCACCAATCCGCTAGAAGCCATGCGCAGCAGCACGGCACCCGCCAGCGGCAGCTTTGCCATTCAGCAAGATTTTGACAACCAATACGCCTTTAGCCACCTCGAATTTGTGCGCCAAATGGCACAGCTAAGCCCACAGCAAAGCAGTGCCATAGAGCTGTTTTTAGCTCCCAATGCGGTGGCAGCTACCGTGCAGGCACAACTACAGCAGCAGTTGGGTGCCCAATATGTGGTAAAAACGCGGCTACAACAAAACCAAAACCTGTTTGCCGCCATGCAGGGCGAACGGCTCATAATATACGCCGTGGCCATCTTAATCATGATTATAGCAGCCTTTAACATCGTTAGCAGCCTCACCATGACGGTGCTAGAGAAGCAGCAAGATGTGGCCGTGCTACAGGCCCTGGGCGCCACTACGGGCACCATAAGCCGCATATTTTTATACTTGGGCCTGCTGCTGGCTGGGGTTGGCGGTGGTGCCGGCATACTTTTGGGCGTGGCCATTTGCCTAGCCCAGCAGCAGTTTCGGTGGGTAAAACTGGGCGGCCAAAGTTTTTTAATCGACTACTACCCCGTGGCCCTGCGCGGCACCGATGTGGCATTTGTGCTGCTGCTGGTGGGCGTGGTGGCACTGCTAAGCGGTTGGCTACCCAGCCGCAAGGCCGCCCATACCGCCTTCACCCTGCGGTAAATGGCAGCGCTGCCGGCAGCCTCCCTCAGAACCCTCCAACGGTCAACATTCAGCCTAAGCGATAGCAGGCTGCGGCTTGCCCTAGGCAGTAGGCAGTGGCCAGTGCCAATTCAATGGGCGCTCTAGATTGGCGACCAAAAAGTAATACTGCACAACCTGTTTCAAAGCGCAGCTTCCCCGTTTCTATCTTATTACCGGCACATTGGTGGTTGCGGCACACCGTTGGGGTGTATCGCCCCTCTGCATCCTAAATTCAACCGCATGCCATTGGGGTGGGCAGTAAAGCATTACGCCCCTCTTTTCACATTCCCGCTTGGCAGACGCTGCTTTCCCTTGCTTGCGGCTGCCCCGTAAGCTTCATTGCCTTCCTCCTCACGCCTTTCTCCTCCGCCTTTTGTGCCCTCCATTGCCCCAAAACCATTTCCGGTAATGACTGTTTTTTGGGCGTTCCCCTCCGGGTCGGGCTTTTCGTTCCAATCTTTTTTTCGTTCCTCAAAAAAGGATTTCCACTCCAATCCCTAACGCAGCGGGCAGCCTGCGGGCATAGTTCGCCAGTTCCCGGCCACCAAGGCCCATGGTTGCCAGCAATACACCTATAGCCTACATGCCGGCCGTCGGCGCAGCGTTTGCTAGGGTGGGTTTGTTTTCATTTCAGCACCATCATAAGTGCGTACAAATTTGGATATTCTGATTATACCAAGCCCCTTCTGCCTATTTACCCACCGCTAAACTGAATAGGACGCCCCATGGAATTGGTTTTATGGTGAAGATTGCAGCATTTGCCTCACACCGCTAACAGGCCCTATGGTAAATGCAGCTTCGTTTGACACAAATGGGGCCTTTCCAAAATGGGGGCACAACTACTAAATTCAACATTTGAAATTTCAATCCAGAATTGTACTAAATTTGAACATTGGCACTTCTAAATCCCCAGCTTAGGTAAGCTTCAAAACATTTGCGGCCGTTCCACATCTGCGTGGTACGGAAACAATTTCCTATGCTAACATAAAAAAAATCAATAATCAATGATTATTCTTTATCATATATATCGTTGATTGGCGAAACATTTAAACGCCGTTACTCAGAATTTTCAGACAAACTTTCTTTACTACAAAATACCCTACAAGAAATATGGAAACCGAATTGAGACCCTTTTGGAGTAGATTCTTCAATTTTAATTGGAAATTCGGATTGTTCTTAATTCTCATCGTTTGTATTCCAAGGTTTGTTTTAGTCCTCAAAGCCAACTCATCGGGAAATTATGGATACATCGGACTTGTAATGACAATTTCCGCACTTGCGCCTTTTATATTTTTGAGTAAATATGGGCGTAAAGAAATTGGAATTAAAAAGCCGAAAAAGTTAAACTCTCAAAAGACGGCAACTCCATTGATTTCGTCGCGAGTGAGAGTCTACCAACCTCGTCGAAAAAGTTCCGGCAGAGCCCAGAAATTGAAGGCTTCTATCGATTCGTTTTTGAAAACGATCTGCGCGTGGAGTCTTATGCCATCCTTGGGCAAAT
>RDXD01000262.1 GCA_004292575.1 Bacteroidota bacterium | reverse complement strand
AGCCCCGCCACCTCGGATTTAACATTTATTATAATGTGGTAGCAATGGATGGCAGTGTCACTGAACTCAGCCCCCTGATCCGGGACTATCGTTATGGAAATGAATTTTACCCGCGCTACTGCACACAGATCAGCAACAAAGAGGCGCTGATGGTGTATATGCAAAACCGGGGCAAGGTTTTTTCGGTGGTGAAGATTTCGCTTTAGTTGCCACAGGTTTTCCTCACGCCTCCGTATAAACCTGCTTGTGCAGGTACTCGCCAATATTTCAGCAAAGCGAAACCCATTCGTGGTTTACGGCCTGATAGGCGCGCTGCCGAGGTTCAGCGATGAGTTTGGCTATGTGGGAAAATTGGGTTTGCAACGGGTGTAACTCAAAATGTCGCGTTATGCGGCATGTTTGAGCAGGTTTTGAATGAGGTCGCATCGGTTATTTTGGTAAGCCAGCCGTAGCTTTATCATATGATCGCATCCCGTATTAGCCCAACGCTGCCCACTTCTTTTCATTCTTACCTGTAAGAGTGTCCGGTGGGCAGATTCAATGGCCCCGCTTCCGATCATCCATCCTTGCTTTCGATAATGCGGATAATCCATTTGATGTTTGTGATTTTCGAGGTAGCCCATCAGTTTATGGATTTCATCACCCGGACAGGAGGGTAAGGTTTTTAGCTCTGTCATCACCTGCTCAACCCCGCTATTGAGCAGGGTCTGCGTTTGCTTAGCCAGCCAGGCTTTTGAGTCTTTGGGGGCAATAGATGCCAGCTTTTCGCATACATGAAAAACATCAATGATATGCACCGCTTTGGGGTATCGGTCGGCAATCCACTGCCCTATCCAGGTAGCCCCATCAGTGACAAATACCTTCTGACAGGCACTTTCGGGGGGCAGGCTTTGCTCAAAATTGGCAGTAAAATCGGTGTAATGGCCCCGTTTAGCTACATAATGCGAAGTCTGCATTTCCCAGTTATGTACCTCATTTTCAACAGAATGCGTCGCCTGGAATATACGCCCAACCTTCGTTTCCTGCCAGCCATCGTCTGTGAAAACCATCGATCCGTCCACCATCGCATACACCTGCTCGTCTTCCTGTTTCAGAGCGTCCGAAAGCACTTTCGCAGGCTGATTGAGCGTCGGTTGATCTAATGCTTTGGCCACTCGCTGGCACGTACGATAGACCTGATTGTGATTTACCGCTATACCCAGCAAAGACGATATCCGTTGCGGCACCTCTCCAAAGACTTCGACACACCCAAGCAGGCTCAGCTTCTGCTGTAAAAAAGGGCTGGTTCGCTGGCCCAGCACAGGCTGGCTGAAGGGGTGTTTCCTGCTCACTTCGATGACTCCAAACCGGGTGCGAATCTTGTTTTTTTTCGGCGATCTGCGCCCGGGCTGCTGATCTTGCGCTCTAATACAGCTCGCCCCAAATCCAGCATGATCTGCTCGAAGCGCTTCTCAAATTCGTAAAAATCCTTCTCCTGATCCAAAGACTCCAACTCCGGCCACCGGGATAAGGCTAACGATATGTACTCTGCTTGGGTCATCTTTTCCTAAGGTTTTGAGTTCGTATGCCAAGATACAATTTCTTTGGGATTTGCGACAATTTGAGTTACACCCTTATATAACCGCATTACCCAACGCATTAAATTGATGCCATTCAGCTTGTATGGAACTGAGCAATTTATTCAGGCCTTAGGTGCAAAACTTCCCCGATACCAGATACTTGAGCTATATATGGTTATGGGAGGGATTCCTTTTTACCTAAAAGAAATTGAAAAAGGCAAAAGTGCAACCCAGTTGATTGACGAGATTTGTTTCTCTTCCCAGGGTTTACTGTATGAAGAATATGGCCAATTGTATCACTCGCTTTTTAAAAATGCGGAGCATCATATCACTATCATCGAGGCACTTGCTGCTAAGCCCCAGGGAATGGCCCGTGCTGATCTGTCTGCCAGCACTCATATAAGTGAAGCCTCTTTAACCCGAACGCTGGAGGAGCTGAGTGAGTGTGATTTTATATCCGTTTTTCAACCTTTTGGCAAGAAAAAAAAAGACGCGGTTTATAAGCTGACGGATCTGTATTCCTTGTTTTTTCTCAAGTTTATAAAACCCAATAAAGGAGCCGGAAGCCGCATCTGGGAGCAACTGTCCAACCAAAGTACGTATGCGGCCTGGAGTGGATACGCATTCGAAAACATTTGTATGCAGCACATCAATCAAATAAAAGCGGCCCTGGGAATCAGG
>RDXD01000473.1 GCA_004292575.1 Bacteroidota bacterium | reverse complement strand
ATGTGATGATTTGAGGATGTGATGATTTGAGGATTTGAGGATTTGAGGATGTGAAAATTTAACGATTTGAAGATATGGGGATGTGATGATTTGAGCAAATACAGCCACTCAAAACGCCTTTGGCTACCGCAAACTGAACACTTAAGCCTGATCTTGACCCTTCGACAGGCTCAGGGCAGCGCCTTAGCCTTAGCCTCAACCCTTCGACAGGCGCAGGGCGGCACCCTAGCCTTAGCCCTTCGACAGGCTCAGGGCGGCGCCTTAGCCTCGCCCTCGACCAGCTTCCCACTTTGGCTGCGGATTGCTACCAAAGTGGGAGTGGCGGTAATGTCGTTTATAGATGGGCCTAAATCAGTGGCAAATTGCCGGCACCCGTTTTTATATACTCGCCCCAAGTAAGGTTGTCGTTCCCAGGCTCGGCTGCCTGCGCCCGCTCAATGGCATAGTTGGCTGCCGTTTCTATCACCCAATCAAAGTTCTCCTGACCCACGCTTTTTATTTCGGCATCGGGGGCAGGGTTACAAAAGTCAATGGCATAGGGTACACCGTCGCGCAAGGCCAGTTCCACCGTGTTAAAGTCGTATCCTAAATATTTATTGATGCGCAGCACAATGTCTTCCATCAGCTTGTAGCGTTCAGCGCTGGGGCTAAAATCGGCCACATAGCGCAAATGATGCGGATTGCGTGGCTCGTAGGGCATAATGCGTACGTGCTTTCCGCCAATGCAATAGCAGCGGTAATACTCATCAAACTTTATTTCCTCCTGCAGCAGCATCACCAGTTGCGAGGTCTCGGGATGTTTTTCGTAAAAATCTTCAATGCTATCCAACCGATATACATTTTTCCAGCCACCGCCGGCAAATGGTTTCATATAGGCCGGAAAGCCGGTATATTTAAACATGCCTTCCCAATCCATGGGAAAACTCAGGTTGCTAAACGATTCGCTACTGGTATCGTCGGGTGGCCAGGCAATTGTTAAAAAACTTTTCGTCGGCGCTCCACCAAAAAGGATTGTTGATAACGGCTGTGCCACAAAGCGCAGCGTTTTTTAGATAGGCACGATAAAACGGCACATCCTGGCTAATGCGATCGATGATAACGCTGTAGCCCGAGGGTTCCCCCTGCGCTACTTTATCAATGCGCACTGGCTCAGCCATAATGCCATCAATATTTTTACTGTTGATGCGTTCAATAACGCCATGTGGAAATGAACGTTCTTTTCCGAAGAGTACTCCAATTTTTTTCATACTGGCTTTTTTTGATATCAGCTGTTTAAATATGAGACGAGTTTCAAATATATGGGAAGCGGCGTATTTGGTAAAAAAATTATACTTGGCCTAACGGACTGGAGCCATCTGCCGCAGCATCCAGCTGCAAAAACTTTAGATTTCGCAATATGCCGGCGTATTTTGCCCTTTTTATTGGCGAATTTTTAAATATGATTTTAAATTCTTCTTCGGTCAGCTGGCTCCACTGACTGGTAGATAGGTTTAAAACTTGGGGCAGTGGGGTAAAAGCTACCTCGGCATGCGGCTTACTAAAGCGGTTCCAAGGGCACACGTCCTGGCAGGTATCACAACCAAACATCCAGTTGTCAAACTGCCCCTGCATGGCATTGGGTATCAGTTGGGCCTTTAGCTCTATGGTAAAATACGAAATGCAGCGGCTTCCATCCACCACTTTGTTGGGTAAAATGGCCGCCGTGGGGCAAGCGTCTATGCACCGGGTGCAGGTGCCGCAGTGGTCGGCGGCAAATGGCGCATCGGGTAGCAGCGGCAAATCGGTAATAAGTGTGGCTATAAAGAAAAAAGAACCCACTTTGGTATTAATGAGATTTCCGTTTTTTCCCACCCAGCCCAAGCCGCTTTTTACTGCCCAAGCCCGCTCCAGCACCGGTGCACTGTCCACAAACCCGCGCCCTTCAAATTGTCCAAACTGCTGCCTAAGTTGCTGTAAAAATGCATTCAACTGTTGGCGTATAACCCCATGGTAATCTTGCCCATAGGCATACTTACTTACCTTGGGCGCACCAGATACCTGCTGCTGTGCCGGGTAGTAATTTTTAAGCACGGTAATAACGGACCGGGCACCGGGCACCAACAATTGGGGGTTAATGCGCAGGTCGAAATGCCGCTCCATATAGGCCATGCTACCATGCATACCTTTGTGCAGCCAAGTCTCTAACCGGCGAGCATCGTCGGTTAAGGGTGCTGCCAACGCTATACCACAGGCATCAAACCCCCCGGCCAGCGCCATGGCCTTTACTGTTTGGCCATCAACCATTTACACTAATAATTTTTATAAAACTAAACCCCAAAACCCAAAGCATATCAGTTTTTTTGCTAAAATTGCTGCTTAAATATAACGACCAACTATGAAAGCCTTACCAATTATACTTTTTGCCTTGCTGGCATTGGCTAAAAGCCACGGCCAATTGGCCGATAGACCGAATGTTAAGTTTGGAAAAATTGCGTTGACTGATTTTAATACACCTACCGCTCCATTTTTGGAGGGTGCCGATGCGGTGTACCTTTACGATGTTGGAAAAACCGAGTTCAACGGCAACAGCAAAGGCTGGTTTACCTTAGAGTTTGAGCGGCATGTGCGCATTAAAATTTTAACCACACAGGGCTTTGACGCCGCGGAGTTTGAATTGCCGCTTTATAAAGACGGCTCAGATGTGGAGAAGGTGCTTAATTTAAAAGCCTTGACTTTTAATGTAGAAAATGGTGCCATTACCCAAATGAAGCTGAAAGACGAAGACATTTTTGAGGACAAGCAATCAAAAAAGTTTACCTTAAAGAAGTTTACCATGCCTGGCGTAAAAGTGGGTTCCATCATAGATGTGCAATACACCATTTCCAGCGATTTTTTTACCAACTTACAACCTTGGCCTTTTCAGGGACGGTATCCGCGTTTGTGGAGCGAATACGAGGTGTTTATTCCAGAGTTTTTCAACTTCGTTTTTCTGGCGCAGGGCTATCTTAACTACCACGTTAACAGCACTGGCGAGAGCTTCAAAAGCTACAATATTGTGCAGTCGCAAGGAGCCTCGGCTTCGGAGTTTGTAAGAATTGATGCCCGGGTAAATACCCACCGCTGGGTTATTAAAGATGTGCCATCCCTAAAAAAAGAGCCTTTTACTACTACCCTATCCAACCATGTTTCAAAAATCGACTTCCAACTGAATCGAATTCAATTTGGCACCAACCCGCCCCGCAACTATATGAGCAACTGGCCCATGGTGGTTACTGAACTCAATAACAACCCCCGCTTTGGATCCTTCCTATACAAGGGCAATAATTGGCTGGATGATGATTTGAAGCCCGTGCTGGGCGGCAGCACCAATCCTGCCGAAAAAGCGCAGAAAATTTTCAACTTCGTACGCGACAACTTTACCTGTACCGAGCGTGGTGGCACCCGAATGTCGGTAGAAAATGGCCTGAAAAGCATTTTGAAAGCGCGAAAAGGAACCGGGCCCGACATAAACCTGCTGCTGGTGGCCATGCTACAGCACGAAGGCATAGAAGCCTACCCGGTAATGCTGAGTACCCGCGACCATGGGTTTAGCAACGAATTGTATCCGCTATTGGATAGATTTAACATGGTAATAGCCACCGCACAAATTGACGGCAAAACCCTCTATTTGGACGCTACCGACCCCAATTTGGGCTTCAATAAGCTAAATGCAGATTGTTATAATGGGCATGCCCGCATTATAAATGGCCTTGGTATGCCAGTGTATTTGGATGCAGACAGCGTTTACGAGAAAAAGGTAACCACCGTATTTATATCGAACAACGAAAAAGGGCAATGGGAAGGCACGCTTAGCAGCACGTTGGGCTATTTCGAAAGCCTTGCTCTACGCGAAACGCTAAAAGCTAAGGGAAAAGATGAGCAGATTAAGCGCATGCAAAACGCCCTTAACGAAGTAAAAATAGGCACACCAGAATTTAGCCAACTTGAAAACAAGGACCAAAGCGTGACCGTAAATTATGGCTTAACCATAGAGCACAACGGCGAAGACATCATTTATTTTAGCCCAATGCTAGCCGAAGGATATAAAGAAAACCCCTTTAAAAGTGCCGATCGGTTTTACCCTGTGGAAATGGATTATGCAACAGACGAAACCTATGTGCTTAACATTGAAATACCAGAGGGCTACGTGCTGGACGATAAGCCAAAAAGTGCACGGGTAAACCTAAACGACGCCGATGGCTCGTACGAATACATGATTGGCGTGCAAGAAAATAGGGTAATGTTGCGCAGCCGTTTGGTTATAAAACGCGCCAATTTTGAACCCGACGATTACCAAACACTACGCGACTTTTTTGGCTATGTGGTAAAAAAACAGAGCGAGCAAATTGTGTTTAAAAAAGTACAGAAGTAAATCCTTTACCGACCCTACCCTATGGCATTCCTTAAATCAAACCATCCCTTTACCATGAAAAGCCTGCTTATTTTGAGCTTGACCACAGTTTGGCTGGCGGGATCTTCACAGAACCCATACAGCATTTTGTCTATACCCGATAGCATTCGCAAAAAGGCAAATGTGGTAAAGCGCGTTGACCAAACCAATTTTAGAATAGTTGATTTAGACAAAGTGGTGCAACGTAGTAAAGTGGCGTACACCATTTTTAACGAAGCTGCCGACAAATATGGTTTTACGTACGAAAACTATGACAAACTGCAGGAAATAAACCTATTTGACGCCACTTTATACGATGCACTTGGCAATAAGGTGCGCAGCGTAAAGCGCAACGAGGTGAAGGACGAAAGTGCAGTAAGCGGCATCAGCTTGATGGAGGACAGCCGGGTAAAATGGTTCAACTTTTTTTGTAAAGAATATCCCTACACCGTAGAATTTGAAATAGAAACCGAGAGTAAAAACACCATGTTTTTCCCCACATGGTCGCCCATTGGCGATGGTAATATGGGAGTTATGCAAAGCAGCCTTACCGTGCGTGCCCCAAAAGGCTACAACGTACGCTACAAGTTGCTGGGCGGTGCTGCGGCACCAAAAATAAGCGCCACCGAAAAAGAAGACGCTTACCACTGGGAAATAGACCACTACAAACCCCTGCAAAAGGAACCGTACGCCCCAAGCTGGTACGAGCTTACACCAACCGTGATTGTAGCACCCAGCAAGTTTGTACTACAAGGCTATGAAGGCGACATGAACAGTTGGGAAAGCTTTGGAAAGTTTAGGTTAAAATTGAATGCTGGCCGCGATGAACTCCCTCAAAAAGTAAAACAAGAGGTACAAGAGGTTGTAAACCAGTACAATACGCCTCGCGAAAAAGCCATTGCAATTTACAAATACCTGCAACAGAACACCCGCTACATTAGTGTGCAAATGGGCATTGGCGGCTGGCAACCCTTTGATGCCAAATATGTGGCCGAAAAAAAGTACGGCGATTGCAAGGCCCTAAGCAACTATATGACGGCCTTACTAAAGAGTGTGGACATACCCTCCTACTACGCTGTTATAAAAGCCGGGCCAGAAAATAACAACAAATGGTTTTTACCCGACTTTACAAACAACAGTTTCAACCATATAATAGTATGTGTGCCGCTTAACAACGATACCCTTTGGTTGGAATGTACCGATCAAAACCAGTATCCGGGTTATATGGGCGACTTTACCGACAACCGATATGCATTTTTAATAACACCCGAGGGCGGCAAACTGGCCAAAACGCCCCGCTACGGATTAAACGAGAACTTGCAAACCCGCCGAATTGACGCTAAACTTGCACCCGATGGCGCTCTAAACATGACCATAAACACATTGTATCAGGCACAACAGCAAGACTGGGCCCATGGCATGATTAAAGCACTGAGTAAAGAAAAGGTAACCGACGTATTAAAGCAGTCGCTTGATTTGCCCAATTACGAGCTTTTGCATTTTGACTACAAAACAGGCTATGAGAGGCTGCCCATAGTAAATGAAGCCTTAGATATTTCGGCCCTCAACTATGCGCAGGTTAGCGGCAAGCGCATATTTGTTACGCCAAACATTATGTCGCGCAGCCGGTTTAGACCCACCACCGACAGTACCAGAGCTTACAGCATAAAATTTGAGGCTGAATACCGGGAAACGGATACCGTAAACATTGCATTGCCCGAGGGCTACAAACCTGAGTCAATGCCCAAAGATGTGGACATAAAGTCGGCTTTTGGAAATTACAAGGCCAGCGTTAAAATAGTAGATAACAAGCTTGTTTACACCAGATTGCTTGAAAAACTGGCTGGTACGCACCCTCCATCGGCCTACCCTGATTTGGTTGCATTTTGGGATAAGGTGCACAAAGCAGACCGGGCAAAAGTGGTGATGGTAAAACCAGAACAATAACGCTGGCTGAAAATTGGCATTCGCAGCATCAAGTGGTCGCCGGGCAAAAAATACACAGCTGTGCACTTCAAGACAGACTACCCAGCAAGTGGATGTCCAAATTGACATTGTGTAGTAGGTGCCAAGTCTGGCGCTGACGTAGAATTGTGCCAGAATCGTTTTTTGTTAACCTTGGCAACGGAGCTAGGCCTAAGGGTTTTGGCTACTCCATCTCCTCTTCTTCGCCTATGACCTGCACATTGCGGTTAAAGCTCTCATTAAGGCTTATAAAGGTTTCTGTGCGCTCAATACCCTTTATTTTTTGAAGCTGATCGTGAAGCACATTCCGCAATTGATTAATGTCTTTGCAGCAAATTTCTGCCCACATGCTATAGTTCCCTGTGGTATAGTTAACGCGAACGATTTCTGGAATTTTGTGTAAATCGCTGGCTACAGAGTCGTAAAGGCTGCTTTTTTCGAGATACACGCCAATAAAGGCAATGACATCGTAGCCAATAAGTTTGGTATTAACAGCCAGGCGAGTACCCTGCACCACGCCTATTTCTTGTAGCTTTTTTATGCGCACGTGTATGGTGCCACCGCTCACAAACAGTTTTTTTCCGAGATCGGCATACGATATCTCAGCATTTTCCATCATATGCTGAATAATTTGGTAATCGAGTTTATCGAGATTAGGCTTAACCGACATAATTAAATATTGATATTTTCTATATAAATCTGTATTATATTGAATATTTTATAATTTTTTAAAAGTTTAATTAAATATATTGGAGTAAAACAAGCAATACATTTAATATTGTATTATGAAACAAAGCCATTAGCTTCCTGGGTGGTAAAATTAGCGGTTCTGCTTGGTAAAATTGCTAAGGCTTTTGGTTAGTGTTTGAAAGATATACTGTAGGGTGATGAAATTTGGCAGACATGCCCCCTTGTCTCGGGGGTGGGGATTATGGAATAAACCGTGCATAGTGCCGAGCCGTTCTTGAAAAAGAACGATCCGACCAGGGTTGACCACTAGGTTTTGTGCACGGCTAACTACCCCTTGAAGGTTCGACCCCTTCTCCTACAGCTGAACATAAAATGGTTATTTTGGCTTTGCCAAGTGTGACCAATGTATTACTTTTGCAGCCTGAAAGCGCGAAAAAGTATTGTGGGGTGATGAAATTTTGGCAGACATACCCTCTTGTCTCGAGGGCGGAGAGCAAAGGATAAACACTGCATAACGCCGATGCTGTCTGCAGCAGCACCGACTGGGGTTGACCACCAGCAGGTTTGGAATCGCATTCCAATCACGATGTGCGGCGGCTAACTTCTCCGTGGAGGTTCGACCCCTCCCCCTACAGCGGCCCCTCAACCATAAACGTTGGGGGGCTTTTTTGTGTCGATAAGTGCATAAATTTTATAACTCCACGGCGTGTGGATACCTATTTTTGACCATATATATTGAAATACTAACCTTGCAGCTATGATTCCACAGCAACTTGATTTGTTTGGCTTTCCACCCAAGCCCCCAAAGCCACCCAAAAAAATACTATCGGACGATTTTGTACCCAACGAACCAAAATTGCCAAAAACTGAACCCAATAGCCTTCCAACTAAGGATACTGAGATTCCCGACACTGCCGCTTCAGCTCCACTTGACCAAACACCGCGGGAGCAGCTTGCCGATACAGGCGCAACAAGCCCACAACGCACCGAAAGCCCACAAAACACCGCAGAGCACCAGCTGGTTGGGCAACCCGATGCCGATAAGACGGCGGATGTACAACTCATAGACCAGCATAACGCCACCCCACAGGCCAATTGGGAACCCGCTTTGCGTGCCGACACGGTGCCCAAAACGGAAACCCTTCCCGAAGACGCTCCGATTATTGCTGCCCTTGATGCTAAACCCACAAGCCTGTTGCCGCCGAATTTTGATTTGCACACGGCAGATAGCTTTGCTGGAGATATGGAATTGGAAGCCGAAGTGGAACCATACCCAAACACTGAATTGGAACAAACTGCCGAAATACCTGAAACAGCCGAAACCGAATTGGCCGCAGGTACACAAGCTGATGATGCGCCGGGGGTAAGTGTTATGATGCCGGATACAGCCGAGCGGCGAAGCTTACCTACGGAAATGACTACAACGGCTCAACTGAACATACCACCCGACGAAGATCTTTTTAAGCGGCAATACTATAGCATGCGCGAAACTGCTGCCATGTTCAACCTGCCCCAGCCCTTGCTGCGCCACTGGGAAAACGAATTTGATGTGGTTCAGCCTAAAAAAAATAAAAAGGGCGATCGCCATTTTAGGCCCGTTGACATAAAAAACCTCGAATTGATTTATCACCTCCTAAAGGTGAAAAAGTTTACCACCGATGGTGCCAAGGAGTATTTGCGCCACCGCAACAAAGCACTTGACACCTTTGAACTTACCCAACGACTGGAGAAACTAAAGCTCTTTTTGCTAGAATTAAAAGCCCACTTATAATGAATAGACTCGCTTGTTTCATATCTGCAATATTTTTGGCTGGGTGCGCTGCCACAGCATTAAAAACGCCCATAAAGCCCGCCTTACAACTGTTTGAAACGCTGCCCGATGCAGAAGAGAAGAAAATACTGCGTGGTTTTCTCTCAAAAACACAGCTTACGGAAGATACCAGTTTTGCATGGTATGCAGCTAACGGCAAGTTTTTAAAAGCTAATGAAGCACTAGCGGCAAGCATTGCGGCCAAGGCCAGCCAGGTAGAGCTGGTGTTATTTGTAGGCACCTGGTGCCACGATAGTCAGCAACTGTTACCCAAGTATTTTAAAACACTGGAAGCGGCCAATTTTCCACCAGAAAAACTGACCATAATTGGCGTGGACCGCTCCAAAACCACCATTGGCAACCTCCATAAGATCTTTGGCATCACCAATATACCCACGCTTATAGTAATGCAGGACGGCAAAGAACTGGGGCGCATTGTAGAATATGGCACCAGCGGGCAAGTAGATAAAGCGTTGGCATCGCTGATATCGTCTGCTAAATAGGTGACGCTGTAGGTGGCGGAGGAGGCACCTCTTTTTGTGCTATTACAATATTGGCATCCGCTTTGGCAAGTTGTATGTTGTGCTGCTTTAGTAAGTCCAGCAGCGCTAGATTTATGAATTGCCGCAGCCCAAAAAACGCCTTTATGGTTACCTCAGTAGCCACAAAGTAGTCAATTTGCACCGTGTGTGCGGCCTTACCGGTATCGCTAAAAAATACGTTGGCGTCTTCAATATCTTTATGTTGCAGTAGCTGGTCTATACTGGCCACCAAACGGGCTATGCTTTCAGCTGGCGTTTCCAAATCGAGCTCAAGCACGGTGGCTACATTGCGCTGAGTGCGCAGCGTAAGATTGTTAAGCACGCTATCCACCATTTTTTTATTTGGCACGGTGGTATAGGTTTTTTCGGTAGTTCTAATGCGTGTGCTCCGCAAACCAATTTTTTCAATGTTACCCGTCACTTTTTCCACCTCTATCAAGTCTCCAATGGTAAACGGTTTATCAAAAAAAATGATAAATGAGGCAATAAGATTTTCTAGGCTTTCGCGAAAAGCCAACGCCAGGGCGGCACCCACTATACTCAAGCCAGTAAGTACTGTGCTAAGTGGAAAGCCAAATGAAAACTTCAAAATCAAAAGGAAGCCTATTATCCAAAGCAAAACCCTAAAAAAGTCGCGGAAAAACACAATCAGTTGGTCATCGGTACGGTCGGCACTTTGGGTGGCTTTTTCGTGCAGCAACTCGCTTACATAACTCATTAGGCGGTTGCATAGCCACACAAAAGACCCCACCAACACGCCTTTGGCTACCGCCTCTAATGCTTCGTGAACACTGGTTCGGTACAGGTCCACGTTTAGTACATCCGGAAAATTTAGCCTCGCTACTGCTATAATTACCACCAGTACCATCAAAAAAAACTGGGTGGGACTAATCACCAACGCATCGAACCGAGCTTTGTTAAATGGCGGATTTTTGGTTCGCACAATGCGGGCAATAAAACCGGCCAAAAAATGCGATAACAGCGAACGAAATAGAAATATTCCAGCTATCAATGCCAGACTAATGAGGTAAGACTGCAATGTATTGTCAAGAAAAACGTGCGACAAAATGGCTTTCATGTATTCTTTTTTAATGTGTCTATAGGGCAGAGAGGCTGGTACTATTGATACACCTGCCCAGTTGGAGCAGGCAGCGAATGCCCAAATATCATGATAGTCCGGCTAAGCGTCAAGTTCTGGACATTTCATGTGTGTATGTTAATGTGCCACAATGGGCTTTTTAGGCTGATTTTTAGTTGTCAATACAATAACTCAAGATTTTAATCACGCTTGCAAAACAGTTGGGGTACCGTTCATTATGGCGTGTTGAAATCTGTGGCAATCAGTTGGCCATTGGCCAACAGCACCAATAAACGGCCCTCGTGCAAAAGTACTTTTTTTGCACCTTCACACAGCTTGGGCAAGGGCACAAGCTTAGTATCAATGGCGCCTGGTTGATAATACACAAGACTGTTGTTTTGTGTGGCCATAATGCCTTTAGAAAAGCCATGTAGGTTTTTCCAACCATAAAATTCCACCACATTTTTGTAGGCCCCAAAGTAATCAAACACCAGCAACCCCATATCAGCATCGTAGGCATACACATGTTTGTTATAATCTACCAAAGCCACTGGCCGCGGTGCCTGCGCTAGTACCAGGCGCAGTTCGGCAGACTCCAACAGCAAGCTGCCACTTTCCGAAAGCTTCTTTAGTTTGCTGTCTAACTCGTCAAACACCCAAAGATTATTATCGTAGCTCTGCGCCACGGCTGTGGCTTGCACAATACCCAACCGGCGTAAATCTATTACACTGCGAATGCCTAAAAATCGGTCGAGTACCACCACAGTACCAAAGTCTTTAAAAAACAGCAATACCTTCAAAGGGTTTGAAGCATCAATGCTGTAAAGGTTACCATAACGCCGCACCTCGTTAAACAAACCAATGGAGTCGAATTGGGCATTTAGCTTCTTTATTTGCTGCTGAGCATTTAAAACAAAAACATTCCCAAGATTATCGACTTCAAAATCGGAAACGCCGCTTCCAATGATTTTAACTGTGTCGGCCGCTTGTTCAGCAGTAGGCCCGGCATGGGCAAAAAACCCAAAGCCCATCGTAAGTATTGCTAATAAATACCACTTTTTCATTTTTCTGTTGTTGGTGTGCCTTTACGGCTGCACATGTTATTACCTGCCACAGGCCTGCCTTACCGAACGGCTGGGGAATGTCCGACGCATCACAGGCGCGTGGGCTGCAACACCTTACGGAATTTTATCTGTTGACTTTCGGTGCTCAGGAAAAACCTGTTTGTTCATTTATGGTCAAAGTTCCAAAACACCAGCTACCGTGGCGCTTCCACTACCGAGTCCATCAAAACATCAGTTTTTGGGTTTATTTCAAAGCAGTGTCCCAATACTCAAATACCAACGCATCACCATCAAAACTGGCGTAAGAAAAATGCCTAATCCAGTCCCCTAAGTTAACATAAGTACTACCACCAGGTAAGCCGTGCACGCCGGGTATATGTCTATGGCCGTACACAAAATAGTCAAAAAATTGGGTTTCCAGCACTTTGTTACTGTGTATCATAAGCCACTCTCTGTCTGGACCAAGAAAATTAAATTCGTTTTTACCCACAGCTTCGCGACTTTTCTTGCTAAAAAAGTTGGCCAATCCCAAACCCGCTGCGGGCGGCAACACTCCAAATAGCCACTTACATA
The DNA here is from genome assembly GCA_004292575.1 of Bacteroidota bacterium. Taxonomy (GTDB): domain Bacteria; phylum Bacteroidota; class Bacteroidia; order Chitinophagales; family Chitinophagaceae; genus Phnomibacter. Next base: position 264 of record RDXD01000473.1, on the reverse strand, counting down.
CCGGGTTTCTAAAAACCTTTTTAAGAAGTTTATACCCGTGATCGCCCGGTCCCAGGCCATCACCATGGGCTATGTAAAAGCTTTTACTGTTAAATTGAAACGTTTGGGCTTCGAAATAAACAGCAGCCCCCAACTCCGTTTGAAAATAGTTCCGCATCCACATATCGTGATTGCCCACAAAAAAATGGATGGCGATACCTGCATCGGAAAGTGCCGCCAGCGCACCCAACAATCTCACGTATCCCTTTGGCACCACCAGGCGAT
>RDXD01000261.1 GCA_004292575.1 Bacteroidota bacterium | reverse complement strand
CCTTGGCAACGCCATCATTGTAACCGATGTGGGGCAGCACCAAATGGTGGCCTGCCGCTATGCCAATTTCAACCACAGCAACAGCAACATCACCAGCGGCGGGCTCGGTACCATGGGCTTTGGGCTGCCCGCAGCCATTGGGGCCAAGTATGGCGCACCCCACAAGCAGGTGGTGGCCATCATTGGCGATGGTGGTTTTCAAATGACCATCCAAGAGCTCGGCACCATAATGCAGTTTGGCGCCGCCGTCAAAATACTCATCCTCAACAACGAGTTTTTGGGCATGGTGCGCCAGTGGCAGCAGCTTTTTCACGAAAAGCGCTACTCCTCCGTCAACATAACCAGCCCCAATTTTGTGGCCGTGGCCCAAGCCTATTACATCCAAGCGCAAAAAGTAAGCCAGCGCCACCAGCTAAAACAGGCCCTCAAAACCATGCTCGATTGCCACAATGCCTACCTCCTCGAGGTTATGGTGGGCAAAGAAAACAACGTATTCCCCATGGTGCCACAGGGCCGAGGTGTAGCCGAAATTATTTTAAGCAAAGAGGAGTTATAAAAAAACATGGGGCTATCAACCACATACCACTATGTAGCCTTTGTACGGGCTGTACGCTTGTACCCAACCCCAAATTGCCCGGGGGTTGGTGTACCGCTACCATCCCGCAGCCCTTTGGCCGTAGAATGTCTATGGGGCCCTTTTCAGCAGTCTCACTAAAATATTTACCACCATGCCTATCCCACAGCCACTGCCCGGCATACCAACGGCACTTCCACCCACCATCCCGGCCAAGCAGGAGTTCACCATCACGGTGTACACCGAAAATCAAATTGGCCTGCTCAATCGCATCGCCATCATTTTCTCGCGTCGCAAAATCAACGTCGATAGCCTCAATGTAAGCCCCTCCGAAATACAGGGCATACACCGCTTCACCATCGTTATAGACGAAACCGAAGAAGTGGTAAACAAACTGGTGCGGCAAATAGAAAAGCAGGTGGAAGTATTAAAAGCTTACTACAACACCGCCGACGAAATTATTTGGCAAGAGCTTGCCCTTTACAAAGTGCCCACCAACATCATAGCCGAGCAAGTACCTGTGGAGCGCTTGCTGCGGCAGCATGGCGCCAAAGCTGTGGTTATTCGCAAAGATTATACCGTGTTCGAAGTAAGCGGTCACCGCGAGGAAACCGATAACCTCATCCGCGTACTTGAGCCATACGGCCTAATCGAGTTTGTGCGCAGCGCCCGTGTAGCCATCATAAAGGCCAGCGCCGGCTTTCACGAAAAGCTAAAAGAATTTGAGCAATACCAGCCCGGCAGCCTACCCTCCGAAAACGAGTACCTCAATCACAACGAAGCAGTATTTAGCATGTAGCACAACCCACAGTTTTTCAAGGTCAAGCCGAACCAAAATCACCATACACCATTCAATGTCGTTTACTTAATCGGAAACCATATCACCGCTTCGGGGTCTTAAACATCAAAATTAATTATACTGTCTATAAAACCATCCGCCCTTCGGGCTTTATACAACTACCAATTGGTAACATTATTATAGAAAAAATGGTACTTTTTTTTAATTTACAACCGCGAAGGGGTGATACAACCAGTTAAAGTTTATCGAATTTGATTTTCTCAATCCCCTTAGGGGTCTTAATAACATGATTATAGAAAAAATGGCACTTTTTTTTAATTTACAACCGCGAAGGGGTGATACAACCAGTTAAAGTTTATCGAATTTGATTTTCTCAATCCCTTTGCTTAAGTAAACGACATTGATTCACCATTCATCATTCATCATTCATAATTCATCATTCATAATTCATCATTCATAATTCATCATTCATCATTCATAATTCATAATTTATAAATCCCATGTCCAATTACTTCAACACATTATCCCTCCGCCAGCAGCTGCTACAGCTGGGCCAAGCCGAGTTTATGCAAGCCAGTGCTTTTGCCGATGGCGTAACCGTTTTATTGGGTAAAAAAATAGTCATCGTCGGCTGTGGCGCCCAAGGACTCAATCAGGGTCTCAATCTCCGCGATTCCGGCCTCAACGTGTCTTACGCCCTGCGTCAAGAAGCCATTGATGGCCAGCGCCAAAGTTGGAAAAGTGCCACCGAGAATAATTTTACCGTGGGCAATTACGACCAGCTCATTCCCACCGCCGACCTCGTTATCAACCTCACCCCCGATAAGCAACACACCGCCGTTATCAACGCCATCATGCCCCTCATGAAGCAAGGGTCTGTGCTGTCTTACTCGCACGGCTTCAATATTGTGGAAGAAGGCATGCAAATAAGGCCCGACATTACCGTTATCATGGTAGCGCCCAAGTGTCCGGGTACCGAGGTTCGTGCTGAATATTTGCGTGGTTTTGGCGTACCCACACTCATAGCGGTGCACCACGAAAACGACCCTCAGGGCATTGGTTGGCCTTGGGCCAAAGCCTACTGCGTGGCCACCGGCGGCCACCGCGCTGGTGTACTCAAAAGCAGTTTTGTGGCCGAGGTAAAAAGCGATCTCATGGGCGAGCAAACCATTCTTTGCGGCCTCTTACAAACCGGATCGATACTCTGTTTCAATAAAATGGTAGAACTGGGTATTGAAGCTGGGTATGCCTCTAAGCTTATACAGTATGGCTGGGAAACCATAACCGAAGCTCTAAAGCATGGTGGCATTACCGGTATGATGGACCGCCTGAGCAACCCCGCCAAGCTAAAGGCATACGAACTCAGCCAAACCCTAAAAGACATCATGCGCCCGCTGTTTCAAAAGCATCAAGACGACATTATGAGTGGCCACTTTAGCACCACCATGATGCAAGATTGGGCCAATAACGACCATAACCTGCTCAGCTGGCGCGCCGCCACGGGTGAAACCGCGTTCGAAAAAACCCCAGCAGGCCCGCAGCCCATAGCCGAGCAAGCGTATTTTGACAATGGATTGTTGATGGTAGCCATGGTACGGGCCGGTGTAGAGCTGGCTTTCGAAACCATGGTGGATGCCGGCATTAAGCCCGAAAGCGCCTACTACGAAAGCCTGCACGAAACACCGCTCATTGCCAACACCATTGCCCGACGCAAGCTCTTCGAAATGAACAGCGTTATTAGCGATACGGCAGAATACGGCTGTTACCTTTTCGACCATGCCTGCAAGCCCCTGTTGGCCCCGTTTATGGCTACGGTAGATGCCAGCCTTATTGGCCATAACTACAACACCAACATCGACAATGGTGCCGACAACCAAGCACTGGTGGCCGTAAACCATGCCCTGCGCAGCCATCCCATAGAGCAGGTAGGTGCAGTGTTGCGCAGTGCCATGACCAGTATGCAAGCCATAGCGTCGGGCCAGTAGCGGCGGCTGTCCCTTTCTTTTGATTGCTGTAGCAGCTAGAAGCCAAGGCCGCAACAGCGTTTAAACCACTTCGAGAACTGTAGTTCATGTATGAGCATAGGCTACGTGTTGAAATGAGAACCCACAAGTTTGCTGGTGGGCTATCGCTTCATGTTGCGGAAAGAACAACCGAGAATTGTTGAAAGGGTTAATTGAATGAGTAGTTGGGGATGACGTTGGTCGCCGCTATGCAAAACTGAAGTTTGCCGGTGAGCTATCGCTTCATGTTGCAGAAAGCACAACCTAGGCCCCTTGAAAGGTTAGTCGAATGAGTTGATGGGGATGACGTTGGCCGCCGCTAAGCAGACCCGAGGCATTGAAAGGATTATAGAAGCAGCCTACGCAAGACGCCCTACTTTTGGCAAGTGCGACATGTGAGTTGTTTCGGCGCCTGCCAAGAATGTGTTTAAACCCGAGGAATTGAAAGGATTATAGAAGCAGCGTACGCAAGACGCCCCACTTTTGGCAAGGGCGGCGTGTGAGTTGTTTCGGCGCCTGCCAAGAATGTG
>RDXD01000260.1 GCA_004292575.1 Bacteroidota bacterium | reverse complement strand
GCGAAGCCATGCTGTAAGCGTCTGTTGGGATTGCCCAACCGCTTAAAAGCTCGATAATAGACGCTTACAGCGTGGCTAAATATTCTCAAGTTATTTTATATTCATTCCTAAGGTCAAAAGATTAGCAAGTTATTTTTTTTCTGCCCCTCAGTCCTTGTTATACTGCCTATAGTGCGCCCATTTATCGAGGGCTTGTTGGAAGTCGGCAGGCAAGGGACATTCAAAATGTAGCCATTCTCCAGTCATAGGATGCGTAAAACCGAGCGACTTCGCGTGCAATGCCTGACGAGGCAAAAGTTGAAAACAATTTTCTACAAAAGCCTTGTACTTCGAGAATACCGTTCCGCGCAAAATATTACTTCCACCATACATCTCATCATTGAAAAGCGGATGCCCCAAATGCTTCATGTGTGCGCGTATTTGGTGCGTTCTGCCTGTTTCAAGATTGCATTGCAAGAGCGAAACGTAGTGATAGCCTTGAAGGATTTTGTAATGTGTAATGGCATCTTTGCCTCTTGAGGCATCAGGAATAGCCTCCGTAACGCGCCTGTCTTTCATGCTTCGCCCCAAATTCACATGGATAGTGCCTTGTGCTTCTTTGGGTTCGCCCCATACGAGCGCGAGGTAAGTGCGCTCGATGGTGTGGTCAAAAAACTGCTTTGCCAACTTCGTAAGCGTTTCGTCATGTTTAGCTATCACAAGCAATCCAGACGTATCTTTGTCAATGCGATGCACAAGTCCTGGTCTTCCATCGGCATTGGCAGGCAAGGATTGGAAATGATGCAACAAACCATTCAGCAGTGTTCCTGTCCAATTCCCATGTGCAGGGTGGACTACCAAGCCCGCAGGCTTATTCACTACCAGCAAATACTCATCTTCAAACACTATATCCAATGGCATTTCTTCGGGCAACACTTCTGTATCACGCGGCGGGGTAGGCAAGGAGAGCGTAATCTCGTCCAAAGGCTTGACTTTGTAGTTTGCCTTTTCGGGCTTTTCATTTACTAAGATAAAGCCATGTGTGATAGAATTTTGGATTTTATTTCGGGCAATATTTTTGGACTTCATGACCAAAAACTTATCCAAACGCAAAGGCGTTTGTCCTTTATCCACTATGTACTTATGATGTTCAAAGAGTGCATCATCTTCATTTTCTTCTATGTCCAGCGTGTCTTCGTTCATATTTTTATTTATTTTTCTGCAAAAATGCAAAAAAAAGCTGTCGAAAAACGTTTTTACCTTAAAAATTCCTAAAAACAACGCTTTTCAAGGTATTTACCATTGACAACATACAAAAAAAAGTTTATTTTAGCACGTTGTCAATGGTCGAAGACCTTGACAAGCGTGCTAAAATAAACAGCCTTAAAAATAACTGTTTCTTAGAAAGTTATTACGGAATTAAGTGGTACAGCGAATTTCCAACTTGCCATCTCACGTTCTACCGCCTGTATTTTTACACGCGCTCAATGATAGTCGATACTGCCATGCCACCGCCTACACACAGCGTAGCCAAGCCCATTTGCTTGTCTTGACGCTCAAGTTCATCTATCAAAACGCTCATGATTACTGCCCCTGTTGCCCCAAGTGGGTGTCCCATAGCTATCGCACCACCGTTAGGATTCATTTTGGCATAGTCCACACCCAAGATGTCCGCATAAAGCATTGGTACGACTGCAAAGGCTTCATTTACCTCAAAAATATCGATGTCCGATATATTCATGCCATTTCTTTTCAATAGTTTTTGGGTAGAAGGCGCGGGACCCGTAAGCATAATGGTAGGCTCTGAACCTATCACAGCGTAAGAGTGTATCTTAGCACGTGGCTTCAGACCTGCCTTCTTGCCTGCCTCCTCCGAGCCTATGAGCAAAAGAGCCGCGCCATCAGAGATTTGCGAAGCATTGCCTGCGTGGTGTACGTGATTGATAGCCGCAAGCTCTGGATATTTTTGGAGTGCAAGCGCATCAAGTCCGCCCATTTGTCCCATCATCTCAAAAGCAGGCTTCAGTTGTGCGAGTGATTCGGCAGTCGTATCGGGGCGTATGCCTTCGTCATGCTCAAGGATATTCAATCCGAGTACATCTTTTACGGCTACGCGCCCTTTTTTGAAATGTCCATTTTGTTGGGCATGATGCGCTCTGCGGTGCGACTCTGCCGCGAATTTGTCAAGGTCTTCGCGCTTGTAGCCGTATTTGGTAGCTATCAAATCTGCCGAAATGCCTTGTGGGACTATTTTGTGCCTGCCTATGATTTCAG
>RDXD01000259.1 GCA_004292575.1 Bacteroidota bacterium | reverse complement strand
AGGCAAGGGCTTTACTTACTCTCCTCATTCCTCTCTACCACATGAATCAGTCCACCGCCATAATAAGACCTGAATTCGCCATTATACATCGCGTCTGCACTGAGCGTACCCACGTTGTACGCGCCTATCGTTACGGCGCGAGTGAGATAGTAGAAATTTTTGACTTCTTTCGTGGCAGAAGTAAAGATATTGATGCGGTCATCTCGCATATCGATATAGTCCGCAGAGGCGCGATTGCGTATCCAAGGGATTTCTTTCGAGGCAGTTAGGCGCGGGTTTTCAATCTCCAAACCTGCGGGCAGTAAGTCCGTTATCGCAATATTCGGCACTTCGCCAATGAAATTGTCCGTAACAATCGATATTTTCACAATCACCAAATCGTTTTGGCGGAAAATGTTGTTTTTGATAACATTGCCCTCTTTGTCATAAAAAGCCCTTCGAACCTTTATTTTGTGGTCAATATTTTCCACTTTTCCGCTCGCACTCAAGCCCTGCGCTTGCCAAAAATAGTACATCGAGCCGTTGCTTGCCTGAATTTGGAAAGCCTTGCCTAAAACGTCTTGCATCAACATCACGTCTGCGCCATTCGCTACAGGTGCGCCTCCGCGTGTAACCTGCGCCATTGCTTGACTATCGGCAGTTTTACGGGCTAACTTGCCTAAAATCAACAAAATAAACGCATTTTCTTGCGTGTTCAGGTAAGACGCACTGCGGACTGCATCAGTCAAATGACGCGCCATAGTGGGGATTTGTAGGTTGTTTTCGTCTGCTTCTATCAGCGCGTTCAAAGCAAGTGCTTCGTCACGCAAAGGCGAGGAAAACGAGTTATTGAACCCAAAATCTTCGCGCTCACCTGCAAATTGGGCAGGCAAGATGGTTTTCGCAGAGGCTTGGTCGCCCAAAAGCTGGAACGCAGAAGCAAGCAAATACTTGCTGTCTAAAGACATTTGCGCCAAATTTTCCTTGTAATAATTCATTACAGGCAAGTTTTCGCGGTTCGCAAGCGTAAGCACGTACAAGGCATAAATATTTTCGCGCCTTGCTACCTTCTTTTTCCAACGTTTGCCCTTGTCGTCTGTGAAAACATATTGATAATCTACGTCATTGTCTGACGTATTTTTCAAAAAGCCCAACATCGCATCAAGCAAATTCGCATCAACTTGATAACCCAATTTTTGCGCTTCTAACATAAAGTGAGCGGCATACACTGTCCCAAAACTATGCGCTTCGCTGTTGCCTGACCAATAACTCAAACCACCCGAATACGTTTGTAGGCTTTGGAGTTTGTAGATTGCCTCTTGGACATAAAACCTTGCCTGCGACTGCAAAATATCAAGGTTTTGCTTTTCAGGACTCACCACTTTCAAAAGGTCTTGCACGTACAGTTGTGGAAACGCGCTTGAGGTGATTTGCTCTACACAACCGTAAGGATATTGCACTAAATACTCAAAATTATTGGCAAATTGCACCAAAGGCGATTTACTCACGACTAACCTACCCTTCGAGGCACTCGGCACGAGGTCATCAGGAAAGTTCACTGTGATTGCCTTGCCTGCCTCTACCTTGCCTGCCCCAAAATGTTTCACAAAACCCGTAATTGGGCGAATATTCACAAAAAGTTCTTCAGTAAAGGTCTTGCCTCCCCCTTGCACAGTGATAACGACTTTCGCGCTATCAATCAAATTTTTTGCTTCTACCTCAAATTTTACATCATCTTCACTGCCTGCTTTTAGTTCAATTTCTTGGTTTGTCTTGCCTTTTACATTCAGTGCGTCTGTGGTAGTGATAGAAATTTGGGTGCTAATGTTTTCTTTCGTGGTGTTAAATACCGTAACAGGCACTGTAACGCGGTCTTGTGGAGCTAAAAATCTCGGAAAACCTGTACTCACCACTATAGGGTCTGCCACAATCATATTCTTTTGGGCGTGTCCGAATGCGCCATCTTTGTAGGCAAGTGCCATGATGCGCAAACTTCCCGAAAATTGCGGAATGTCTATCGTGAAAAACGCCTCTCCTGCCGCATTGGTTTGCAGTGTGCCACTCCAAAAACTGACTAATTTCACACGCTTATTTACTACAGGATTTGTCCTTCCTGCCAACTCAAACCCATCACCGCCTGTGCTACTGCGCGAAATGGCAATTTCAGGGAAAAGGCGCGGATAAATGTTGTAAGAATTGACTTCAAGGGCGCGTTTGGCATAAAATTCAGTATGTGCATTGGGCGTTTCGTAATTTTTGATTTGCAAAATTCCT
>RDXD01000258.1 GCA_004292575.1 Bacteroidota bacterium | reverse complement strand
ATTTTGCTGTAATGGATAATTAAGCCTCGGCAGTTTCTAACTCCGTAAATATCTTGGCTGCCGCTTCGGTCAACACCATCACATCGGCGTTCATAATATCGTATGTATTAATATCGCTCAGCACCATGCCCGAGGCGTTGGGTACGTTGCGTAGGCTCAAGTACAAGTTGGTGTTGTAGTCAGGATACACAAACAAGGCCTTTTTGCTATCTACGCCAATGTTCTTCATAACGCCGGCAAACTCCTTTGTTTTTGGGGCTGCCATAGTTACATCTTCCAACACAACTATTGCGTTTCCTTTAGCCTTTATGGCCAGGGCGCTCATGCGAGCCAGATCCTTCACCTTGCGGTTTAGCTTTAAATCGTATGCGTGTGGCTTGGGGCCAAAAATGGTACCACCACCCTTGTACAATGGGTTACGTAGGTTACCCTTACGTGCACCACCGGTACCTTTTTGCTTGTGCAGCTTGCGGCTTGCACCTTGCACCTCGGCACGTGTCTTTACCTTGTGCGTGCCCTGGCGGCGCGCAGCCAAGTGCTGCTTCACGGCCAAGTACATCACATGCGTGTTGGGCTCAATTCCAAAAATATCCTCTGGCAAATTCACTGTTCTGCCAGTTTTTTCGCCCGCCGTGTTTATAACTTCAATAATCATATCGTTTCCTGTTTACCGCTTCCCTCCAAAAAGGGAAAACTTATGATGTTAATGCTGCATGGGCAATGCTACCGCAGCAGCACTGCTTCTGCGTTACTTTTGAATAAGCACAATGCTACCGTTGTGGCCGGGCACCGAGCCGCTAATGAGGATATAATTTTTCTCTGGGAAAATCTTAATCACCTTTAAACCCTTGGTTTTTACACGATCGCCACCCATGCGACCGGCCATGCGCATACCTTTAAATACACGGCTGGCATCCGAAGAGTTACCTATTGAACCTGGGGCACGCTGACGGTCGTGCTGGCCGTGGCTTTGTTGGCCTACACCCGCAAAACCATGACGCTTTACAACGCCCTGAAAACCCTTACCTTTTGTAGTGCCTACAATATCAACCTTTTCACCTTCGGTAAAAATGTCAACGGTAACGGTTTCGCCCAGAGCCTTTTGCAAAGCGTAGTCGCGAAATTCTTTTACAAAACTTTTAGGCGTCGATTGCGCCTTAGCAAAGTGATTTTTTTCGGCCTTGGTGGCGTTTTTTTCTTTCTTTTCGCCATAAGCCAGCTGCGTGGCAGCATAACCGTCGGTTTCCACGGTTTTTACTTGCGATACAACGCAAGGACCAGCCTCTACAATGGTGCAAGCTATTTGCTTGCCGCTGGGATCGAAAATGCTGGTCATCCCGATTTTTTTACCAATTATACCTTTCATTCATCTCGGTTTGTGCCCGGCAGAGTTGTAAGGACATTCGCACAAAGGCGAATTCAATCCCAGTTTAGCTGCCGACCTTTTCCTTGGTTTTCCGCTTTGGAAGGGGAAGTACCGGCAGTAAACAAACCCTGAAAGGCTTGTTCATATTTAATTTTCAGCAAAACAGTATCCTGTTTCACCGTATCTTTTGTCAGAGCTCCTTTCTTCGTTGCCGAGTTGGGAGATGAACCAATGTTTTATTTCTGAGGCATTTGCTTGTCAAATACCTTGCCTACCATTAGGCTTTTATTTCTACTTCTACACCACTTGGCAAGTCTAACTTGCTCAGTGCATCCACCGTACGGCTGCTGCTGGTGTATATGTCCAACAAACGCTTGTGCGTATTCAGTTGAAACTGTTCGCGTGCCTTTTTATTTACGTGCGGCGACCGCAATACGGTAAATATTTTTTTGTGCGTAGGCAAGGGAATAGGGCCAGTTACTACTGCGCCAGTACCTCTTACAGTTTTCACTATCTTTTCTGCAGACTTATCAACCAGATTGTGGTCGTAAGATTGAAGCTTAATGCGGATGCGTTGTGACATAATTCAAAGACCTTTTCTTAATTGGGAGTGCAAAAGTAGGGGGAAAACTGGTACGGGCAACTATTTTATTAGATTTTTCAAGTTTTTTTATTCCAAGGCGTCAATTTTTCCACACCAGTAGAACAACTGGGGGGCTATTGGCCTAAAACAGCGCCAAGCATCGGTTCGGGCTGTCGTCGGTACTCCACCGCCTGCGGCGGCGGGGTACCATCCTCCATCCCGCAGCCCTTGTGCCTCAGTATGTCTATTGGGCAAGGCGCAAGCATGCCTCAGCATGGCCCACTTTCGCCCGCTCAGTGTCTGGCACAA
>RDXD01000257.1 GCA_004292575.1 Bacteroidota bacterium | reverse complement strand
GCATTTGCCTTACGCCATCGCCGCTGGACCCCTGATTGCCCATTTGAGTGACCAATTTATATTTTTCAGCCGCTTGGGTAAGCATGCGGGCTTCGTAAATATCGTGGGTTAGGGGCTTTTGCACATACACGTGTTTGCCCATTTGCATGGCCGTAAGCGCATGTAGGGCATGGTTATGATCGGGTGTGCTAACCGAAACGGCATCGATACTGCTACCCATTTTATCAAGCATCTCACGAAAGTCTTTATGATAGGTGGCTTTAGGATAGCGTTCGCGGCTCTTTACTGCCCTGCGGTCGTCCACATCGCACAGGGCCACAACATCCACCTTGCCGCTGTTAAAAAAGTTAAACAAATCGCTTTCGCCTTTGCCACCGGCGCCTATGCCAGCCACCCGCAGCCTATCGCTAGGTGCAATAAAACCCTTGCCCCCCAACACATGGCGGGGTATAATCATAAAGCCCGCGGCAGCGGTTAATGTGTGCTTAAGAAAGCTGCGGCGGCCCTTGGGAACCGTTTTGATTTGTTTTTGCATGCGTGTTGATATTGTGTTTTAAACAGAAATAAAGGAAGTAAATACGGTTTTTAGCTTGAGGAAATGGCAAAAAGACATGTTTGTTAAAACTTGAGGTGCTTATAATTGGCCATTTTTTAGCTGGGCCACGGCAAAGTTGGCTGCTCGCGCTGTTAGGGCCATATAAGTGAGTGATGGATTTACGCAACTGGAAGACGTCATGCAGGCGCCGTCGGTAACAAATACATTGGGTGCATCCCACACCTGATTGTGTGCATTAAGGACGCTGGTCTTAGGGTCGCGGCCCATGCGGGCGGTACCCATTTCGTGAATGCCATGCCCCATGGCATGCCCGCTATCGTAGGTGACAACGTCTTTTACCCCTGCCGCTTCCAGCATGGCCACCAGCTCGGCCTTAATGTCTTTGCGCATCAGCAATTCGTTTTCCTTTATTTCGGCATCCATGGCCAGCACGGGCAGGCCCCATTTGTCTTTTTGGTTGGGGTGTAAATAAATACGGTTGCTGTGGTAGGGCAATATTTCGCCAAAACCGGTGGCACCAATTTGCCAGCTGCCTGGTTCGCACAAGGCTTCTTTAAAGGATGAGCCTATTGACAGTTCCGCCACCTCGCGGCTCCACCCCTCGCGACTGGCACCGCCTTGGTAGCCAAAACCTCGCAAATAGCTACGCTTATCCGTTCCCCAATTGGCAAAGCGTGGTATGTAGAAACCGTTGGCGCGCCTACCGTAAACATACGCATCTTCGAAGCCCTCTACCCTGCCGCTGGCACCCAAATTGTAGTGGTGATCCATCACGTTGTGCCCCAACTCGCCGCAGCTGCTCCCCAACCCCTGTGGCCAAATTTGGGTTGCGCTGTTCATGAGTAGCCAAGCGCTGTTGAGGGCCGAGGCGCACACAAAAATGATACGGGCACTATAATTATATGTGTTGTTGTTTTCGGCATCAACCACCACTACACCTGTAGCCTTTTTTGTGGTGGCGTTGTAGGTAATTTCTTTTACAATTGACAGTGGCCTAACGGTAAGATTGCCGGTGGCCATGGCGGCAGGTAGTGTACTGCTTTGGGTGCTAAAATAAGCGCCAAATGAGCAGCCTTCCCAGCATCGGTTTCGAAACTGGCACCCATTTCGGCCATCGTGGGGCTGCGTAAGGTTGGCCACGCGGCCTATAAATAAATGCCGGCTGCCGCCGTAGGCTGCCTTTATGCGCTCGGCCACATCTTTTTCTACCACATTGAGCGGCATGGGTGGCAAAAACTGTCCATCGGGCAGTACCGCTAAACCCTGTGCAGAGCCACTGATGCCGGCAAAGCGCTCAACATGGTCGTACCACGGGGCAAGATCGGGGTAACGTATGGGCCAATCGACGGCAATGCCTTCTTTTCCGTTGGCCTCAAAATCTTGGGCGTTCCACCGGTAGCTTTGGCGGCCCCATTGAATGCTGCGTCCGCCCATGCGGTAGGTGCGCCACCATGTGAAGGGTTTTACTTCTACATACGGGCTCTCGGTTTCGTTGGCCCAGTGCTCCATAACGGATTCGGAAGCTGCCCAACCGCGGCTTATGACGGGGCGCTGGGTGCGCTGCTGCTGGGTAACTTGGCCACGGTGGGCAAAATCCCATGGATGGTTGTTGAAGGTGCTGTAGTCTTTAATGTGATCGTAACGCGGTCCACGCTCGAGCATCAATACTTTGAGACCCTGCTGGGTTAACTCTTTGGCAGCCCAGCCGCCACTGATGCCA
>RDXD01000256.1 GCA_004292575.1 Bacteroidota bacterium | reverse complement strand
ACACCAAAGCCTGCTGTAAAAAAGCCGCTGATTAAATTTAAAATCGGCAATTGATGTAGCAACGATTTGGTTCTTCGTCAGAATTAGGGTGAGTCATTGAAGCTTTTTTAGGGGGTGTCCCTTCGGGTCGGGCAGAACTACGTTCGCAAGCTTCGTCAAAAGCAACGTTTAGTTGCTTCCTCCTCGCTTGTGCTTCAATCTTTTTGCCCTGATGGGGGCAAAAAGGATTTCCGCTCCAATCCCTCACCCAACAGCCCAATGCCATTAAGTGCCCAATTCCACACAAAACCGCCAAGAGCCGATACTTTTTGCCTTATAAAAGTGCTTGCGAATAGTCCCATTCATCACCTTGCTTTTTTTATTGCACAGGCCAAAACGTTTCCCAAAAATCAATTACAACAATAAACCCGCATTGCGGACAAAAACACCATTTTATGCTCACCACTTTTTACGCAAAAACCACCATTCTGCTCACTACTTTAACCATGGCCATGGTTTATGTAAACAATAAGCCGGCATCACCATTACAAACCGTCGCCGATATGGCAGGCAAAGAATCGAAAAGCGAATACAGAACCGGCGTTTTTACCACCACGGGTGCCGGGTTTGAGCCCTATGTGGGGCAATGGCCACAAACAAAAGGTATGCATCAAAACAAGGCGTTGTTTCGGCTAAAGGCCAACAAGCAACTAACCCTGTTTTTTACGGGCAACAAGATTATTTATCAATTTAAAGCCCCGGATCAGCCCAATGCATTTTACAGCATGTCGCTGCAATTGAGTGGCAGCAAAGCGCCATCGGCCGTGGTACAGCAGCAAACCGGGGCCCGGTTTCAATACCATCGTGGTGGCGATAGTGTACTGATAGCACCTTTAAGCCACAGCGTGGTTTACAAAAACGTTTATGATGGCATCGACTGGAAGATTTTCACCAAAAACGGACAAACCAAATATGAATTTATTGTGCATCCCCATGCCGATGCCAGCCAAATAAAAATGACCATAAACCATGCCTTACAAAGCCGGATAACCCACAACGGCGAACTGGTATTGGAAAGCCCATTTGGCAGCATTTCGGAGCAAAAGCCAGTCAGTTTTCAGCAAGGCAAAGAGGTAGAAACAGCATTTGAATTGCAGGATAATGAAGTAAGCTTTAGCCTGGGTGCTTACAACCCCGCCGACACCCTTGTAATAGACCCCACCCTACTGTGGGCAACATACTACGGCGGCGCATCCGACGATGCGGCCCGATCGACCCAGGTGGATGGAAGTGGCAATGTATATATCGCGGGCACCACCAAGTCTGCAGCAGGCATTGCCTCCGGCGGGTTCGACAACTCCTTGTCGCCGGGCAGCACCGATGCCTATTTGGCCAAATTTAACAGCAACGGCGTATTGCAGTGGGCCACCTACTATGGTTCTACGGGCGACGAAGCCGGCAACAGTTGCGCCATTGACGCCAGTGACAACGTGTATTTGGCGGGTACCACCACCACTACTTCGGGCATTGGCTCGGGTGGGCACCAAACCACACACGGCGGGCAAAAAGATGCTTTTTTGGTAAAGTTTAACAGTAGCGGTGCCCGCCAATGGGCCACCTACTATGGCGGCAACGAGAACGATGAAGGCAACAGCTGCTGTACCGATGCCAGCGGCAACGTGTACTTGGGCGGCAATACCAGCTCTACGGCTGGCATAGCAACCGCCGGTGCGCATGGCCCCACGGGAAGTACCAATACCGCTTTCTTGGTAAAGTTCAACAGCAGCGGCACCCGGCAGTGGGGCTCTTACTATGGGTACTTTTTTGGCAGCAGCTCCAATACCCGCATTAATGCCGTGTGTACCGATGCATCGGGCAATGTGTATGCTGCAGGCAGCACCTCACAATCCGAGGCCATTGCCATTGCTAGCGGCGGATACGATATTACCTTTTCCGGCGCGGGCACCGATGCTTTTTTGGTAAAGTTTAATACCAGCGGCACCCGGCAGTGGGGTACCTATTATGGCAGCGCCGACGGCGCAACCGATGCCAATGCCTGCGCTGCCGATGCGGCTGGCAATGTGTACCTACTGGGCTCTACCAGGGCCACGAGTGCAATGGCAACCACCGGTAGCCACCAATCGGCCCATGCCGGCTCGGGCAGCAGCAACGATGCCCTACTCGTAAAATTCAGCAATGCGGGTGCTCGGCTTTGGGCCACCTACTACGGCGGCACGGCCTTCGATGTGGGATATGCACTGTCGGTTGACAACAGCGATAATGTGTATCTGGCAGGTG
>RDXD01000255.1 GCA_004292575.1 Bacteroidota bacterium | reverse complement strand
TATCTAACCCCCCCGACAATACCAAGCCCTGACAGTTTTGCAAAAGATTTAAATTATCAAGTGCTGACGAAAGCTCTACAACGTGAAAATGTTGGCCAGGTTGTTTACCAAGCGTGGTACCACGCAGCCAAGCCTCGTAAAACGCGTGCTTATGTGGGCTGCCGGTGTAGCTAAGTGCAATGTTCATGATAAAATGGATGGGGCTAAAGTGCCTGCTGATAAAGCGTTTTAAACTGCTCTCGACTGACGGGTTTGGGATTGCTGGGGTGGCAAAAGTCGGCAATGGCGAGGTTACTAAGCTCATCAATATGCTGGGCCAACACGCCAATTTGGCTAAGCCGTGTGGGCAAATTTAGCCGTTGGTTAAGGCTAAAAAGCGCCTCTACCACCGCATGGCCAGAGGTTTGTGGCAGCCGTAAAGCCATCGCCATTTCTGCAAACTTTTCGCTTTGCCCCTCAGCATTAAAACCCATGCCATACGGCAAATTAATGGCATTGGCCAGCCCATGGTGTGTATCGAGCAGGCTGCTGAGTGGATGCGCCAATGAGTGCACCACACCCAACCCTTTTTGAAAAGCAACGGCACCCATTAGCGATGCCAGCATCATTTTGCTGCGACTTTCCAAATTGGGGTTGTGCACGGCACCTTCTATACTATCGGCAATTAGCCGTATGCCTTGCAGTGCTATGCCATCGGCCATGGGGTGAAAGCCTTTGGCCAAAAAGGCTTCCATATTGTGGGTGAGAGCATCCATGCCTGTGGCCGCAGTAATAAATGGCGGCAAATCCATGGTCAACAGCGGATCGGCAAACACGATTTTTGCCAGCAGTTTTGGCGAAAACAGGATGCGTTTGCGTTTGGTGTCGTCCTCGCTAATAATGGCGCTGCGGCCCACCTCGCTACCGGTGCCGCTGGTGGTGGGCACGGTTACAAAATACGGCACGGCCTCAGTTACAAATTGGTCGCCGCCGGTAAGGTCGTCGTAGTCAAACAAATCGCGGTGGTGGTGTACCCGCAAAGCAATGGCCCGAGCCACATCTAGTGCAGCACCACCGCCAATGCCAACAATGCCATTGCGCTGGGTGGCTGCATAAGCTTGGCCCCCGGCAAGCACATCGCTTTTAATGGGGTTTTTGTGTACGGCACTAAATACCTCTATTGAAATGCCTTTGGCCTGCAATTGCGCAACCAGACTGCTAAAAAATGGCAACGCTGCTACGGTGGCATCGGTAACAAGCAGCGGCCGCTGCACGCCTTGCTGTAATAGGTGCTGCGGCAACTCTTGCACGGCACCCGCGCCAAAGCGTATAACGGTTGGAAAATTGTATTGCCTAACCGTAGAAAAGTCGATGTTGTTATCGGTCATAAAGGGTCGAAAATTTTTACATCCGGGTTCAATTTAAGCCATGTGGGCAAAAATTGGGTAGTCAAAAATGATACAGCCAGGCTAACGCTTTCTCAGCAGCGTATGCTTTTTATTCGAAAGATGAATTTTGCACCCATAAAACGCACAAAGCCGTATTAAAGTTGGTGCGAAACTAAACGCTTTATTTAGGCTTTGAATCAGTAACCCGCAGTTTTTACCGGCAAACATGCTTTAGGCCGCTAAAAATGAACGGCGGAAAAAGAGGTTGTGCGTGCCGCCAGAAGCAGGCTGCTAACTACAATCTTTGTTTATGGTCAACCAGCATGCGGTCACCAAGCTTTCTTGCGCTTGTTCTTTGAAAATAATACCTGCGGCAAGTAGCCAGAACCCTATGCCATATTGGTAAACGCTACGGCAATATGTGGTAGGGTGACTTAAATAATTTCGAAGTAACGCTCCAGTTCCCACTGGGTAACGGCCTGCGAAAACTGCTGCCATTCGGCCAAGCGGGTGGTGGTAAAATGGGCCACAAATGCCTCGCCAAACAAGGCCTTGGCCACGCTTGACTGCTGCATTTGCTGGGCTGCTTGTGGCAGGCTGGCGGGTAGGCGTCCAAATCGGGTATCGGTGTAGCCATTGCCCAAGGTAGCCTCTTGCAGGCTAAGGCCGTTTAAAATGCCATAGAGCCCACTGGCCAAGCAAGCTGCTGTAGCCAAATAGGGGTTTACATCGCTGCCAGGCACGCGGGTTTCGAGGCGGGTGGATGCGGGGCTGCCGGGAAGGGCGCGCAGAGCAGTAGTGCGGTTATCGACGCCCCAGGTAAGGGTGGTGGGCGCCCAGGCGCCCTCTACCAGCCGCTTGTAGCTGTTTACGGTGGGTGCTAACATGGGCAAAATGTGTGGCAGGCAATACAGCTGG
>RDXD01000254.1 GCA_004292575.1 Bacteroidota bacterium | reverse complement strand
TAATTTTGTAAACTGGCGTTGTAGGCATACCATTTGCATACAACGCCAGTTTTTTTATCCCTAAGGCCATCCCATTGCCTTGTAAGTTTTTTATGCTGCTGGCTGGTGCAGCCCTTGGGGCTAAGGCCGTAGAATTGTGGCTTGGTTTGGGTAAAAATGTATTAAGTACTACAGGTTACGCAGTTGCTCGGCTTTAGCAGCCACCATAAATTAGCGTAAATAAAGCCGATGGTAAAATGCGTTTTACCCTTTTTGGGCCCCGTAGCCCTTCTGCCAAAAAATGTTTTTATGAGCTGCGCATAACTGGCGCTTAGTCTAATTGCTGGCCAAAGGTTAACCACTGTGAAACGCCCACTGCACGTTATATTTGCCGCTAATCAAGGGCCATTGCTACCCATTAATCTAGCGAAATTTAGGTCCATTGTTTTGTTGCCATGCTAAGAATAATTGCCGCTTGCCTCATAAGCTCGTTGGTTTTGGTGCAATGCCAAAACAAGTCCAACGGGTTTGGCGCCTCCGAAACGCTATTTACTTTAATGCCATCCGATAGCACCGGGGTGGCCTTTGCCAACAACATTGCCGATAACGAAAGTTTCAACATTTTCAGTTATCGTAATTTTTACAATGGTGGTGGCGTGGCCATTGGCGATGTAAACAATGACAGCCTGCCCGATTTGTTTTTTACCGCCAACATGGGGCCAAATAAGCTCTACCTCAATCAGGGTGGTTTCCGGTTTAAGGATGTAAGCGCAGAGGCGGGCATTGCCGAAGCCGACAAATGGAGCACCGGCGTGGTAATGGCCGATGTGAACGCCGATGGCTGGCTTGACATTTACGTTTGTAATGCCGGCTACCAAAAAGGGTTGAATACCAAAAATGCGCTTTTCATTAACCAAAAAAATGGCAGTTTTATTGACAGCGCAGCTGCTTATGGCCTCGATAATGATGGCTATACTACCCATGCCGCTTTTGTGGATTACGACCTTGATGGCGATTTAGATTGCTATATACTCAACAATAGCTTTATACCTGTAAACACGCTAAACAACAGCAACAATCGTGGGCTACGTGCCAAAGATTGGCCGGTGGCCGATTTTTTAAAGGGTGGTGGCAGTTTTTTGATGCGAAACGATGCTGGCCATTTTACCGATGTAAGTGCAGCGGCTGGTATTTATGGCAGTCTTATTAGCTTCGGCCTAGGCGTAACCGTAGGCGATGTAAATGGCGATTTATACCCCGATATTTATGTGAGTAATGATTTTTATGAACGTGATTACTTGTACATTAACCAAAAAAACGGCAGCTTTAAAGAGGATGTAGAAGGATGGACCCAGCACATAAGCCAAAGCAGCATGGGTGCCGATTTGGCCGATGTGAACAATGACGGCTACCCCGATTTATTTGTAACCGATATGCTCCCCGATCAGGACTATCGCCTAAAAACTACCTCCAGTTTTGAGAATTACGACTTTTACCGCCTAAAGGTAAAGCAGGGTTTTCACCACCAGTACATGCAAAACACCTTGCAGATAAACAACCGCAACGGCAGGTTTAATGAAGCTGCCCACTACAGCGGGGTTGCCGCAAGCGATTGGAGTTGGGGCGGTCTTATTTTTGACGCTGATAACGATGGCAATAGCGACCTCTTTGTTTGCAATGGTATTGCCCGCGATGTAACTGGACAGGATTTTATCGACTTTTTTGCCAACGATATTATACAGCGTATGGCATTGACGGGTAAAAAAGAAGAAGTAAAGCAAGTGATTGATAAAATGCCATCTAATCCCATTGCCAACAAGGCCTTTAAAAATATGGGTGACCTAAAGTTTGAAGACAAGGCTACCGAATGGGGGCTGGCACAACCCTCATTTAGCAATGGTGCAGCCTATGCCGATTTAGATAACGATGGCGATCTTGATTTGGTGGTAAGCAATGTGAATGCGCCTGCTTTTGTTTATCGCAACAATACCAGCCTTAGTCAGGGCAATCAGTATTTGGCCGTAAGTTTAACCGGAAAAGGGGGCAATACCATGGCGGTAGGCAGCACGTTAAGGGTGTATGCCGGGTCACAAATCATTACACGCGAGTTGGTTCCCAGCCGGGGCTTTCAATCGTCGGTGGGTTATAAAATGGTGGTAGGTTTGGGCAAGCTGGTGCCCGATAGCCTGCTGTTGATTTGGCCCGACCGTACGGTAACCAGGTTGAACAAACCCGCTACCAACACCGTTCACCATTTACGCTGGCCATCAAACGCGCCTTTGTATGCTGCCGCCAGCCCTACGGTTAGCCCGT
>RDXD01000472.1 GCA_004292575.1 Bacteroidota bacterium | reverse complement strand
TCTACGGCGGCAAACGCTACCAAGCGCTCGGCAAAATTGCCCCCTTCTATCCATCTCAAAGCCCATTCGGCTTTCTTCTTTACTGCTGGCACCGTATCAATGGCGTGAAACAACTTGTGTTTTTCCTGTGGGTCTTTAATATAGGTGTCTATCAGCAAAGCATAAGTTTCGCTGTGGATGTTTTCCATCATAATTTGAAACCCATAAAAACACCGCGCCTCGGGCAGTTGTACCTCACTCATGAAGTTAACTGCCAGGTTTTCATTTACAATGCCATCGCTGGCGGCAAAAAATGCCAGAACATGCGATATAAAGTGGCGTTCACCGTTGTTCAAATTGTCCCAGTCTTTTTGATCGCTGCTCAAATCTATTTCTTCAGCCGTCCAAAAGCTGGCCTCATGCCGCTTGTAGTGTTCCCAAATTTTGGGATAATTGATGGGTAGAATTACAAATCGATCTTTGTTTTCCTTTAAAAGCAGTTCTTCTTGTTGCATCTTCTTTTTTTTAAAAAACTATAATGGGTTTGGGTACTGTGCCGAGGCCAAAAGCGGCATAACGCCGTTGTAAACCTCGAGTACCATTTCTTCTCTTCCGAAAGCCAGCTTCCTAAAAACGGTTGCTTTGGCCGTTCTTCTGCCTTACGCTGTTGGTTTCAGCCTTCCGCTTACACACGAAACGGAGCCATTGGGATCAACAATTTGGGCAGAAAATACAGCTTTTAGCAGATTCAGGTTTTTCTCCTGATTCGCCTTTTATGTCGTTGGTTGTGCACCAAAAACAATCAAAACGGACCGTAAAGTAAGTTTGAATATCATAAATTGTCGCCAGTTGTTATCCACCCTGTGTTGAAAAAAGGCCAAAACTTTTTCGGTTTTCGAATACCCGATTTAAAGCAGCTAAAACTTGGGTTGGAGACTGCAAGGCGCAAGTTTTGCCTTGATTTTACAAGCGCCGTTTCGAAAACACATAACCCGTTGGTTGGCATTATATTAGGCAGACTAACAGCTATAACGAACTAGGTTGCGCACAGTGCCTGCCCAGCTACGGCCAGTAAGGTGGTTGTCCGGAAGGTTATTGTTCTGGGCGGCTTTTTGCAAAGCGATTGGCTCCACTTTTTTTTCACTTTGGGACGGTGGGCGTTCGCATTTGTGTTTCTAGGGAGGAGTTACTGAGCCAAACGGGCAAAAAAAGGCGGCTGTCTCTTTACGAAACAGCCGCATTCTAAATGGATTTTGCGCTATTGCTACGACGCCGCCAATACCTTGGCCATAGTTTTTCCAATATCGGCCGGGCTAGCCACCACATGTATGCCACATTCGGCCATAATGCGCATTTTGGCCTCAGCAGTATCGTCGGCACCGCCCACAATGGCACCGGCATGACCCATGCGGCGACCCGGAGGAGCAGTTTGCCCAGCTATAAAGCCTACCACAGGTTTGGTGCCGTGCGCCTTTATCCACTGCGCGGCCTCGGCTTCCATGCTGCCACCAATTTCGCCAATCATTACTATACCATGTGTTTCGGGGTCGTTCATCAGTAGTTCCACGGCATCGCGGGTAGGGGTGCCTATAATGGGGTCGCCACCAATGCCAATGGCAGTGGTAATGCCCAGGCCAGCTTTGGCTACTTGGTCGGCAGCTTCGTAGGTAAGGGTTCCGCTTTTGCTAACAATACCAATATTGCCTTGCTTAAAAATAAAGCCGGGCATGATGCCCACTTTACACGCTCCAGCCGTTATTACCCCGGGGCAGTTGGGGCCTATTAGCCTTGTGCTTTTACCCGAAAGGTAGTTCTTAACCTTTACCATGTCTTGCACGGGTATGCCTTCGGTAATACAAACCACCAACGCAATGCCGGCGTCGGCAGCTTCCATAATGGCATCGGCGGCAAAAGCAGGCGGTACAAAAATGATGCTCACATCGGCACCCGTGGCGTTTACAGCATCCACTACGGTGTTAAAAACCGGGCGGTCTAAATGTGTTGATCCACCTTTGCCGGGCGTTACACCACCCACCACTTGGGTGCCATACTCTATCATTTGCGAGGCATGGAAAGTGCCTTCGGTTCCAGTAAAACCTTGCACAATAATTTTGGAGGTTTTGTTAACAAGCACGCTCATGTGGAAGTGAAATTTTTTAGTGCCGCAAAAGTAGGGGAGTAAGGTTGAAAAATACCGATTGCCATTTGGCGCTTGCTGATTTTGTTTTTGTGTGGCCCAAACGCTGATGCTGGGGTAAGCTGGGAGAGTGGATGGCGGATTTGTGGCTTTTTTATTGCATGTGCGTCCAACAGCAGGCTTAAGTATATTTGTTGCATGAATGTAGAAGCCAACCGAAACGAGGATGCCATGCAGCTATTGGTAAGCCAAATGCGCCAAAAGCTGGACAAAATATACGAGGGCGGCGGCAAAAAAGCCCAGGCCAAGCAGGCCGAAAAAAATAAACTGACCCCGCGGGAGCGCTTGCGGTTGCTATTGGACAAAGGTGCTCCTTTTGTGGAAATTGGTGCCTTTGCTGGGTATGGCATGTACGAGCAGGAGGGTGGATGCCCCGCCGGCGGCACGGTAGGTGGCGTGGGCTATATAAGTGGGCGCCAATGCGTGGTGTTGGCCAACGACCAAACCGTTAAGGCAGGGGCTTGGTTTCCCATTACGGGCAAAAAGAACCTGCGTCTTCAGGAAATAGCCATGGAAAACAACCTGCCCATGGTTTATTTGGTGGATAGTGCCGGCGTGTTTTTGCCATTGCAGAACGAAATTTTTCCCGATAAGGAACATTTCGGACGTGTGTTTCGCAACAATGCCCGAATGAGCGCCATGGGCATTACCCAAATTGCTGCCGTTATGGGCCCATGCGTGGCGGGCGGTGCCTATTTGCCCATTATGAGCGACGAAACATTGATGGTGAAGGGCAACGGCAGTATTTTTTTGGCTGGGCCATACTTGGTAAAGGCTGCCATTGGCGAAACCGTTGATGCCGAAACCCTGGGCGGCGCGGACACGCACAATGCCATCAGTGGCATTGCCGACTACGTTTTTGACACCGAGGCCGAATGCCTTAACCACATTAGGTCGTTAATGGCGAAATTGGGACAACCCTCCACCGCGGGATTCAGTCGCCAGTTGTCTCAGCCGCCTGCGCCAACCGCCGGGAAGCTTTACCAAATTTTCCCCGAAGCCAATGCCAAGCCTTACGATGTACACCATGTTATAAATGCAATAGTTGATGCCGGCAGCTTCGAGCCTTTTAAAGCCCACCATGGAAAAACCATTGTGTGCGGGTATGCCCGGCTTGAGGGCTGGGCCGTGGGCATTGTGGCCAACCAGCGCATGGTGGTGAAAACCAAAAAAGGCGAGGTACAAATGGGGGGCGTTATCTACAACGACAGTGCAGACAAGGCCGCTAGGTTTATAATGAATTGTAATCAAAAGCGGATACCATTGGTGTTTTTGCAAGACGTAACCGGTTTTATGGTGGGTAGCCGTAGCGAGCACAGCGGTATTATAAAGGATGGGGCAAAACTGGTAAATGCCGTAGCCAATAGCGTGGTACCCAAAATAACCATCATTATTGGCAATAGCTATGGGGCAGGTAACTACGCCATGTGCGGAAAGGCATACGACCCCCGTTTTATTTATGCCTGGCCCACAGCCAAAATAGCGGTTATGGGTGGCGAACAGGCCGCAAAAACCCTGTTGCAAATTCAGGTGGCATCTTTAAAGGCGGCTGGACAGGAAATAGCCCCGACGGATGAAGCCGCACTGCTGGAGCGTATTAAAAGCAAATATGCCGAGGAAACAAGCCCTTACTACGCAGCCGCACGCTTGTGGGTTGATGACATTATTGATCCCGCTGATACGCGCTTGCGCATAGCCGAAGCCATTGCAGCCGCCAATCATCAACCGCATTTCGAGCAGTTTCGAACGGGCGTATTTCAGGTGTAGGGTTGGGTGCGGTGGCAATAATCCCGAACCCTCGAAAACCCGCATTGGTGGCTGGAGATTGTTTTCAACGGTGAAGACAGCACCACTATAAAACCCAGGGGCTATGCGGTTTGAAAAGGCTGTGTTTAGCCAGCAAGCGTTTTACTGGTATAAAAAGTTAGTTGCTTTGTGCTAGGCATATTCGACGCTGATGAATGGTAGTATGGAATTCTTTTTGAGGCAACGCAAAAGCTGGGTTACAAGCGGAGTAATTGGAACGATGAAATACGAGTTCCTTTTGACCTTGAAGGAGCAGAATGCAGTTTTGCTTTTGCTGGCTGATGGCAAATACACGAATCTGCTGGATGGAGCCAAAGTGGATGGTAAAAGCATGGAAGCTAAGCCACTTAGGCCGATTATTTTAAAGATAGATTGATTAATATTATCAAAGTATTTGTTGTGGGTCTAGTACACGCAGAAATTACTTTAATAAATGGAGAAGATATTACCCTCGCCAAAAAATATATTATTGGTGAAGAAGAAATAAGAAAAATGACAATAAACATGCTGGTTGATACGGGTTCCCTTAACCTCTGTATTAACGAAGAGATTTAAGCTCAAATGCAGTTTCCAATAGCAGGGAAAAGGCAGGTGGTAACAGCCGATGGCAGGATTGTTGAGTGTGATATGGTTGATAATGTGCAGGTTAGGTTCAAAAACCGGGCAACAACGTGCAGGGCAATGGTGCTTCCCGGCAATAGCGAACCACTGCTTGGCGCCATTCCCTTAGAAGATATGCCGCCCGGCTACCTTATTTAAGAATTTTGTAGCAGAAGGGGACGTGCTGATTGACCCTCAGCGCTAGGAACTGATAGTTAATCCTGACCATCCTTATTTTGCTTAAATGACATTGAAGGGTCTCGGGAAACCTCCCGCTAAAGGAGAATAAGTGTAGGAAGAATTGACTGAAAACCATGGCAGTTCTTCGCTCTTTTCAATCCATAATATTTCCTTCTTCCGGGTAACAGGAGCGCCATTTAGCCTTTAACATTCCACAGTTTTTGCCTACATGTATTTTGTTACCCCCGGTACAGCCACCGGGTAAAATCCATCTTCATTAGGCAATACCGGTGGCAGCGCATTAAAGTCGTACAGTTTTGGTTGCAGGCTTATGTTTGAATTCAGTGCCTTGTCCCAATCCATTACCTGCCCGCTATAGGTTGCCATGCGTCCCAGTATAGAGGTCATGCTGCTCATGGCGCCATTTTCAGCGTCGGCGTATTTGTATTCTCCTTTGGCAATGGCAGCAAACAATTGATCATGCTCGGTTTGGTAAGGATTGTTTTCCAGTTTTGTGTCAAACTGGTAGAGTACCTTCCCTTTAAGATCAACGATATTGGCCGCCCCGGCCTGTATCCTGCCTTTGGTGCCAATCAGCAATTCATCCACCTTGCTCATGGTGCCGGGTATATGCCGGCACTGACTGTTAAGGATGCTTCCATCGGCATAAGTAAACTCTACATAATGATGATCGAATATTTCACCGTGGTCTTTTCCCTTACGCACCTGCCTGCCCCCTAAACCTTGTGCCTTTATGGGATAGCCGCCCTTAAACCAATTTACTACGTCAATATTATGGATGTGTTGCTCAGAAATATGGTCTCCGCACAGCCAGTTGAAATAATACCAGTTGCGCATTTGGTATTCCATTTCAGTTTGATTGTATTTACGAGGCCTTACCCATACGCCATCATTGTTCCACCAGGCTTGTGCAGAGGTAATGTCACCAATTAAATCTTTGCGCTTATACAGTTCAAGGTAGGAGTTTTGATAATGCCGCTGAAGCCCTACCACTACATTGAGTTTATTGGCTTTGGCCACCGCCGCAGCTGCCAGCACCTTTTGAACACCGGCAGGATCGGTAGCTACCGGTTTTTCCATAAACACATGTTTACGTTGGTTGATGGCTTCTTCAAAATGCAGGGGCCGAAAACCCGGTGGCGTGGCCAATAAAACCACATCGGCAAGGGGAATGGCTTTTCTATAACCATCAAAACCGGTAAACTTTCTTTCCTCAGGCACATCTATTTTGCTTTTCATTTTAGTCTGTCCGCCCAATGCTTCTGCTGAATCCTCGCTTGTTAATTGTTTGTAGCAATTATCCAGGTTGTCCCTGAAAGCATCGGCCATGGCAACCAGTTTTACGTTTTGCCCGCTCAGCAATGCCTGCATAGCCGCACCGGTTCCGCGTCCTCCGCAACCAATCAGCGCAACTTTAATGGCATCGTCGGTACCGGCAAAATAATTGGCCCTTGATAATAAGGGTGCGGCAAGTATTCCGCCTGCCAGCAAACTGCCCTGTTTTAGGAATTCTCTCCGCTGTGCATGCGCGGGTTTGGAAGCATCGTTGTTCATCTGTATTTTTTTAATAGATAGATAAAGTAAGTTCATTTTCCCAGGTACTGCTCAAAAAATATTTTGGCTTGTTCAGCATTGGGTTGTGCTAGGGGGCGTACAATCCTAAATCCAACCGCCCGGGCGTCGGTAAGCCACCATTTGCTTCTTGGTAACTGCGGATCACGACGGTTCCAGATGGGGTCTGATTGGAAACGATTGGCACAACGCAAGTGACTGGCTTCGTCTATAAAACCACCACCCCGCAAAGCTTTGGGGTATTTCGACCTGTTGGGAGCAACCGTTGGATTTTCGGCGTCGGTTCGCAGATTCTCAAAATAATCCGCCGTATAATGATCAAGCGTCCATTCGCATACGTTGCCCAGCATATCATACAAACCCCAGGCGTTGGGTAATTTTTGCCCCACTTTTTGAAATTTATCCATGCTGTTGTTTTGGTGCCACGCATGCTGATTCAATTGCTGTTCATCGTCTCCAAAATAAAAACGGGTAGTACTGCCGGCCCTGCAGGCATATTCCCATTCGGCCTCGGTAGGAAGGCGGTAAAAAACACCCGTTTTATGGTACAGCCAGCGGCAATACATAAGGGCAGCGTACTGCGACAAACTGTTTACGGGGTAGCCACCTTCTTTACCCATTCCCCAGCTCAGGTCAACATATTGCGGGCTTGGCCTCGTAACCGCATCCACATCATTGTTTTCACTCGTGTTTTCATCCTTATAAAAAACATCAAATTCATCCCTGGTTACTTCAAAAGCGCCCATCCAAAAGGCTGCGATGGCCACTTTGCGTTGCGGACCTTCATCCGGATCACGGTCCTTTTCATTTGCTGCACTTCCCATTAAAAAGCTGCCTGCCTTTACAGGGACCATTTTAGTCTGAAGGGTTGAACCGGGTAGATGAAAGGTATAAGTGGAAAAGTTTGTAACAGAATCCTGCGCCATTAACCCGATGCAGCTTACCAAAAAGAAAAAAAGCAATACTCCCCGGTTCAAAATCATTGACAAACCTTTTAAGCTGTAAAATTGACAAAAAAATGCATTCATGACTTCCAATCTTTATTTCCAATAATCGGCAAAAGCTTTCGTAGCTTTAGCAACTACCTTGCCCCGTTTAACTTCACTAATCAGCAGTGCCGCATGCATTTGCCTGACCAGTTTTTTTGCTTTTTGCAGGGGCAAAATGCTGCAGGCGGTAGCCAGCCAGTCCGCAGTAACGCCATCATTTGCTATTACGCTTATATTGCGTTGAAAAGTAACGCCATATCCTGTTCGCGGATCAATAATATGCGAATATTTTTTCCCCCCATGCTCCATATACTGGTAAAAATTGCCCGAAGTAGTTACCGCCTTATGGTGCAGCAGCAGCTTTTTGGCCAACAATGCGGCTTCATTTTCAGGCACATTCACTCCAACGGTCCAACCGGGTAACCCGGGCGGTGGGCCGCTTGTAACAATGTCGCCGCTGGCATTAATCAGCGCATTGGTTACCTCCTGTCCGGTAAGATAATCCATGATTTTTTGTGCAATATAGCCCTGCGCTATGCCCCCAAGATCGAATTGAACAGGACTATCCGGAAGCAAAACGGTTTTCCCAGCCGAATCAATCCGAAGTTTATTGAACCCAACCAATTGCCTTGCAGCCTCCACCGAAGCTGCTGTTGGAAATTGCTTTAACTTTCGTGCGGCTCGCCATAACCGAGAGAGTGGGCCAATGGTGATATCAAATGCTCCCCCGCTTTTTTCAAAGGCTGTTTTGGAAAGCAGTAGTATATCGAGCAAAGCTTGGGATACGGGTATGGGCCCCAGTCCTTTACCGGCTGCCGCACTTAACCTGCATAATTCACTGCTATCAACATAATCGCTGAAAATAAGTACAAAGGAATCAACCTTTCTATAGCATTGCCGGGCCAATTGGTTTGCCGAAACACTGTCTGCCGCATAAAAGACAATGGTAAACGGGGCACCCATTTTTTGTTCAGTAAAGGAAAATCGGTGCTGTTGGGCACTACTTTTCAACATTAGTAGGGAAAAAACCGCTGTTGAAATGATGCGTAAAAGCAATTTTTTGTTTTTGAAGATGGATAGTTGGTAAATTTAGCGGCACAAGTAATCAAAATGATGGAAAGACGAAAATTTATGCAGCAATCGCTGTTGGGTAGCGGCTCCCTGATGGCTCCTTTTGGTAGTGTTTTTGCAGGAAGGGGTAGAAGCGAAAATCCCGCAGACGATAAACCGTTTAACCTCAATTATGCCTTTCATGATGGGATGTTTAAAAACCATGCCGGCAGCGATTTTATTGAGCAAATTAAGTTTGGCCATAGCGTTGGGTTTAGGTCAATAGAGGATAATGGCATGATGGGTAGGCCGGTTGAGCAGCAAAAGAAGATAGGTGACACCCTTGCTAAACTTGGTATGACCATGGGGGTGTTTGTAATTACTTCGGATAGCTGGCATTGGAAAACCTCCATCACTACCGGAAAACAGGAGTGGCTTGACCGTATGGCAAAGGATTGTAAGGAAGCTATAGAAGTGGCCAAGCGCTGCAATGCCAAATGGATGACAGTGGTACCTGGTAATTTCGATCGTAGTCTTTCACATGATTATCAAACAGCCAATGTAATTCGTGCGCTTCGTATGGCTTCAGATATTTTAGCACCGCATGGTTTGGTTATGGTGCTTGAAGCATTGAGCGATAATGCTGATCTTTTTCTGCGCCACTCAGACCAAACCGCCATGATATGCAAAGCGGTGAACAGCCCTGCCTGCAAATTTCTGTTCGATATATATCATATGCAGCGCAATGAGGGAAATATCATAAATAACCTCAATGCAAGCTGGGATGAAATAGGTTACCTGCAAATTGGCGACAACCCGGGAAGAAATGAACCTGGCACGGGCGAAATGAATTACCGGAATATTTTTAAACATATCCATAATAAAGGGTTCAAGGGCATATTGGGCATGGAGCACGGTAACGCTATAAAAGGCAAGGAAGGAGAACTCGCCCTAATCAAAGCTTACCGCGATGCGGATGGTTTTTTATAAAGGATGCGGGATTCTTTTTTGATATTTTATGGTAAAAAGGGGAAAACTAATTGGCAGCGAAGGATTCCCAATTCTTTGTTATGAGTCTAAAGTGAAGACAACTCTAAACCTTTTTAACCAACATCGACAACGCAAAATCTCCAAAAAAATACAAATTTTTGCTTTGCAAGGCTGAATTGCTACAATGTGGGCTAAATTTACGCCGTTTCATCCGCAAGGGTAGCGGGTGCCGCAACCGGAAGACCTGATAGTTGTGCTATAAATTTAAAAACCCAAAAGCGTTTTTTTTTGCAAGAAATAACCATATACACCGATGGCAGTAGCCGCGGCAACCCTGGCCCCGGCGGCTATGGTGCCATTTTGATGACTGCTTCCCGCCCGGCAAAGGAGCTAAGCGGTGGCTATCGCTTTACCACCAACAATCGCATGGAGTTGATGGGCGTCGTGAAGGCGTTAGAAGCACTGCGATTGCCCAACCTGCAAATCACCATTTTTACCGATAGCCAGTATTTGGTAAATAGCGTAGAAAAAGGCTGGTTAAATAAGTGGATGGCCACTGGCTTTGCGGGCGGAAAGAAGAACAAGGACCTGTGGTTGCGCTATCACCAACTTGCAAAGCCACACACCATAAAGTTTGTTTGGGTGAAGGGGCATGCCAATAATCCGCACAACAACAGATGCGACAAACTGGCCACCGATGCCGCCGATGGCAAGCAGCTGGCTATAGATGAAGGCTTTGAAGCCGAGCAGGGCGCGGGCAAACTTTTGTAAGCACCTGCGAACGCATCTCTTTTACTTATTGTTTTAAAGTTTCTAATACCAATATGACAAGCGAAGTATTTATACGATACGTGATTGACGTGCAAAACCAAGAGCGGAAAGACATGGCGATTGGAATGTTGGCCGACCTGGGTATTGAAGGGTTTGAAGAAACGGACCATACACTAATTGCCAGTGGCAAAAGTGCTGATGTGCAGCAGGCTGAGGTGGAAGTGTACCTGGCGGCTGCGGGGCTAGAATATGAACGTTCGCTGGTGCAAAACCAAAATTGGAACGCCATTTGGGAGAGCAGCTTTGTGCCAGTGGTGGTTGACGATTTTGCAGCCATTAGAGCCAATTTCCACGCGCCGGTTGCAGGTGTGCAGTACGATCTTGTTATTACACCCAAAATGAGCTTTGGTACCGGCCACCACGCAACCACTTATTTAATGGTACAGTTAATGAGGGGGTTGAATTTTAAGGGGCAAAGTGTTTTTGATTTTGGCACCGGAACGGGTATTTTAGCCATTTTGGCTGAAAAATTAGGGGCAGAAAGCGTTTTGGCCATTGATATTGATGACTGGTGTGTTGACAATGCCATTGAAAATGTGGCCCAAAATGGCTGTAAGGCCATCAGCGTGAAACAACTCTCAGAGCCGCCACCGGCGCCATGGTTTAATATTGTGCTCGCCAATATAAACAAGCACATCTTGGTTCAAAACATGGCTGCCATGCACCAAGTATTGTTTTCGGGTGGGTTTTTACTGCTGAGTGGCCTGCTTGCAGCCGATGAACATGATGTGGCCGAGGCAGCGAGGGCCGAGGGCTTTTTGTGCCTTTCGGTTAGTGAAAAGGCCGGATGGATAGCCATGCTACTGACTAAGGCGTTTTATTAAATCATTGTTACTTTTTGCGCTTTGCCTTATCTTCGCACCACTCCCACTTGTAATGCCACTATACACACCATTTAAAAAATTGACAAGATTTTTTTGATGCAGGAACTGTTTTTAATCATTTCAGCTTATCTAATTGGCTCAATACCCACGGCGTTTTGGGTGAGCAAGTATTTCTTTGGCATTGATATTCGCAACTATGGCAGCGGCAACTCGGGTGCAACCAATACCTATAGGGTGTTGGGGGCGCATTGGGGCACTTTTGTAATGGTAGTAGATATGCTAAAGGGCGTACTGGCCTGTTTGCTTTATTTGCTGTTGCCAATTTACGTTACCGATGAGTACGAGCGCACCAATTTGATGGTCGGCTTGGGACTGTCAGCCGTTTTGGGCCATATTTTCCCCATTTGGGCCAATTTCAAGGGCGGCAAAGGGGTTGCCACCTTGTTTGGTATGGTGCTTGCCATCCAGCCCATGGTGGCACTTTGCGTGGTGTCCATTTTTTTGCTGGTGCTCTATCTTACGCGGTTTGTTTCGCTCAGTTCTATATTGGCCAGTTTGGCCTTCCCTGTGTTTATATTGTTTATATTTAACGAGCCCGAGCCTGCGTACAGGGTTTTTGCCATTGCAGTGGCCTTGTTGGTTGTGTTTACACACCAAAAAAACATCAATATTTTTT
>RDXD01000253.1 GCA_004292575.1 Bacteroidota bacterium | reverse complement strand
CCTCCATGATCTGCATGTGGTAGATGTCGTACAGTATTTTAAAATTCTCCGACCCAATACGCTTGCAAAGCTCAATGGTCCATGTGGTATTGTCTGCCATGTAGTCTGCATGGTCAACTTTGCTATTAAAAACTTCAATTTGTAGCACCACACCCCGTTTTTCGGCATGGCTAATTATTTTTTTTATCCCTTCGGTCATGTTTTTCAGCCCAGTTTCTTCATCCATGCCGCGTCTGTTTCCACTAAAGCATATCAGGTTTTTGTAGCCTGCCTGGCTTACCAGGTCAATATGCTCGGTATAGTTTTTTATCAGCTGCGCATGAAACTTTGGTTCTATCCAGCCATCCACCAAGCTAATTTCGGCACCGTTGCACATGCTGCTGTCCAAGCCGTGGGCTTTAAGAATATGCCAATCTTTTGGCCCTATTAAATCAATGGCTTTTAAGCCCATTTCTTTAGCTGCCACACAAAGTTGCGTAAGTGTAAGATGGCTATAACACCAAGAGCAGACCGAGTGATTTACATTGCCTTTAAGCACAAAAGGTTCGGGCTGTGGATTAAAATTGGATAGCCCTAGCGGCAAGGGCAATACAGCCGCACCAGCCAATGTTTGTTTTATCATTTCTCGTCTATTGTGCATGTAGGTTGTTTTTTTATAAAATGAATTAGTGCTTAAGTGCTGCTTCGGCAGGCGTAAGGGTGGGTTTTGC
The DNA here is from genome assembly GCA_004292575.1 of Bacteroidota bacterium. Taxonomy (GTDB): domain Bacteria; phylum Bacteroidota; class Bacteroidia; order Chitinophagales; family Chitinophagaceae; genus Phnomibacter. The sequence continues at coordinate 1,590 of RDXD01000253.1, read as the reverse complement.
TTTGCCACGCATGTAAAAATAAAGCCCCGTAAAAGCCACGGTAAGTAAAATCGGAATCACTGTTGTTGTATTAAGTATATCGGGGCCGGCCGCGCTGTTGGCAGCAGTCCATTGGTTAGCCATGTCCGTGCCAGGCAGGGCATTTTTGTACGCGGCCATGTCGGCACCTGTTGGCAATTTGTTCTTTACCATGTCATCGTAGTGGCCACCCATAAACCAGGTGTAAATGCTTACTGCAAACATACCTGCGCCCCCCATCAGGTTAAGGCCCACGGCACCTGTTTTGGGCAAGTATTCGGCTACAAAACCAATCATGGTTGGCCAAAAATAGCACACGCCCATGCCAAATACAAGGGCGCCTGCAAATATGAGGTTGCCGCTTACATGCCCCAGCATATACATACCAATGGTAGCCAATACTGCCGAAATTAAAAGCACCCCCTGCGGCGATAGTCGGTGTACAATAGAGCCGGCAAAGCCCCTACCCACCACCATCACCCCTGCAGTCATGGTAAGAATCAGCAAGGGGTGGTCGGTTACATTTTTTAGCAATACCTCTATCCATTGGCCAGTGAACAACTCGGTAATGGCTGTGCCAAGCATACACAGCATCATAAACCAAAACAATGGATTTCCAAGGCTCTTATACATGGCGGCTGTGCTAACGCCGCCTGCCACCCGCTCCGTTACCGGAAAATTGAGCTTTGAAAACAGAAAGCCGTAAACAAGTGTGGGAATAATCATAACGGCCACCTGAACCTGCCAGCCAATATTAATTCTGTTGAGCAAGAACACTATTAGCGTACCCAGAAATATGCCACCTGGAAACCACAAATGAAAGTGATTGAGTTTGGTGGTTTTGTTGTCTGGATACAAAGAGGCCACCAAGGGGTTACAGGCGGCTTCTACGGTACCATTGGCAATGCCAACCAATAAGGTACTTATAAAAAGACTCCAGTAGTCTTTGGCAAAAATGGTAAGTAATATGCCTGCAAGGTGAAACACAAAGGCCGCTACTAGCAATTTTTTCATGCCAACGACATCAACCAAAAAACCGCCAATGATAACCGCCAGAGGAAAACCCCAAAATGCGGTAGCAGCAATGCTGCCCAGCTGGCTTTTATCAAGTTGAAACTGCACCCCAAGGGTGTTTAAAATGCCTGCCCGTATGCCAAATGAAAGCGAGGTAACCAACAAGGCTACACAACTGGCAGTAAACAACTGTTGTTTGTTAATGACCATGAAGCAAATCGTTAATATGTGATGAATCGGGTTGTAAGTAAGTGAAAAAACAAATGACGGGGTAAAAAAAATGAAAATTGGTGAAAAGACGACGCAACAAGCCCAACAAATGGCACAAACAATTAACTTGCCCCAAAATTATATTGGCGTATGAAAACGATGACGATTGTATGTGGAGCAGTTATTGGTTTATTGATGGCCTGCGGCACCGGCGAAAGCACCAGCACAGAAAAGGCTGACGTTAAATCTGACCCTACCACCAATCCTGACTATAAAAAGGGGTTGGCCTTGGTGGCGCAGAGCGACTGCCTGACTTGCCACAAAGTAAATGAGGCCAGCACCGGGCCA
>RDXD01000252.1 GCA_004292575.1 Bacteroidota bacterium | reverse complement strand
CCTACTGCCCAATAGCCTATTGGGCCGTACAAAAGTGAAAAAAGCACTGCCACGCGTTGCTGGTGGAGAAGAAGGCCATTATAAGCAGTGGGTGGAAGCTTGTATTGCAGGCTATGGCAGCCCACAGGCAGCCGCACTTAGCGCGCCCTTTAGCATCAGCGGCCCGCTTACCGAAACGGTGTTGATGGGCAATTTAGCCATCAGAAGTTTCGATTTGCGCAAGCAAAGCGCAAACAACCCCAATAGTTGGACCTACCCTGGGCGCTACATAAAGTTGCTGTGGGATGGACCAAACATGCGGGTTACCAACTTTGACGAGGCCAACCAATTTGTGCGGCGGCAATATCGGAAGGGTTTTGAATTGAATGGCTTATAAAAAAAACAACACCCGCCGAACCGGCGGGTGTTTTAACGTGTTACATAGCAATATAAAATCAGCGCTATGAGTGTACTGCGGCAAATTGGTGAATACCTATACATCAAAAAGAAAGACCCTAATCAGCAAAACACGCAGTGGATGAAGTACATGCACGGCATAAATAGGATTAGCATACTGCTATTTTTGTTTGCGTTGGTGGTAATGTTGGTACGCGCCCTGCTAAAATAAGCGGCCTGTAAAATGCTTATGTTTCGAATTCAACGCTTGCTAAAGTCCGTTAACTAGTAACCCAGCATCCGTTACTATATGTCGAAGGTCAAATTGCCCCAATAGCTGTCGCAGTCGGCCTTGCTGGGCTGCCGACTTGGAAGCATGTGTACTAGGCTAATCATCCATTCGCCTTTTTTTAGCGTTTAAAAGGTGGCCACGCCTCGGCCCCAAGTAAGAAGCAATATGCCAAGCAAGCCAATGGCTAAGGTCTTGAAAGTGTTGTTCGTGGCTGTGGGCCACCTTGATAAGCGTTTTCTATTTGTTTTGCATTGAAAACTGGTGCAGCAAATTGGCAGCGGTTTGGCTGGCGTTGCCGTGCTTTGAAAGCAAGGATTTAAGTGCTGCATAGTCTTGCAGCATTTTGTTTCGGTGTTCGGCATGGTGCAGCAGCAGGTCTAACTCCGCTGCTATATTGGTGGCCGTCATTTGGTCTTGTATCAATTCTTTGGCCACCATTTTGTCCATAATTAAGTTTACAAGACAAATGTATTTGATGGTAATGATGCGCCGGGCAATTTGGTAGCTGAGCGCATTGCCCTTGTAGCACACCACCTGTGGCACGCCAAAAAGTGCAGTTTCTAACGTAGCGGTACCGCTGGTAACCATGGCTGCCGAAGACTGCTGCAACAGGTCGTAAGTGAGACCGCCCACCGCAGCCACGTTGGTGTAAGGCTGCAAAAATGGCTGGTAGTACGCGTCTTCAATGCCGGGGGCCTTGGCCACTATAAACTGATATTGCTTAAACTGCGCGGCCACTTTTAGCATTTCGGGCAGTTTTACGCCAATTTCCTGCCTGCGACTTCCCGGTAGTACGGCCACGATGGGCTTTTGGGCAAAACTGGTAACCTTGGGCCTGTGGCTTGCAACTACGTGTACCAGTGGATGCCCCACGTAGTGAACGGGCCACTGCCATTTGCTGGCATAATATTCTTTTTCAAAGGGTAAAATCACCATCATTAAATCAATACACTGTTTCATCATTTTTACCCTGTTCTCCTTCCAAGCCCATACCTGCGGGCTTATGTAGTACACCACTTTTATGCCCTTGGTTTTTGCCCATTTTGCAATGCGCAGGTTAAAGCCCGGGTAGTCTATCAGCACCAGTACATCGGGGTTGTATTGCAGAATATCGGTTTTGCAAAACGCCATGTTGCGCAAAATGGTACGCAGATTGAGCACCACTTCGGCAAAGCCCATAAATGCCAAGCCGCTATAGTCCATAACCAAATGGGCACCGGCGGCGGCCATTTTTGGTCCACCCCAGCAGCGCATATTGGCATCGGGCTGTAACTTCAAAAGGGCTTCGATGAGGTTGCTGCCGTGTAAGTCGCCGCTGGCTTCGCCGGCTATGAGGTAGTAACGCATGTGGGGTATAAAAAATGTTTAAAGGGCTGCTGCTAGGCCAGCACTTAGCATGCCGCAACAGGCCAAGCGGTGCTGTAAAGGTATCAAGTGAGTGACACAACGCAGCTAGGATATGCACTGCGGCTAGTAAACAAAAAATTGTATTGCAATTAAACAGGCGCCCCAGCGGCATCCTAACTGTTGTTAACCAAAGAATTTTATAACCACGGCCGTGGCTGCATATACGGCGGTAACAAAGAAAATGCCTCGGGCTGTTTTGTCGCGCTTGCTGTTTACAAAAAAAGTAA
>RDXD01000251.1 GCA_004292575.1 Bacteroidota bacterium | reverse complement strand
TGGCTATCAACTGACCGTTTACAATGGGCGCTGTACTCTGCTCGGTAGCTGTGCCACTGTTAACAAGGTTTGACCGTGTGCGCACGGCATAATTGGTGCTACCCCAGGCGTACTCGCTACTTACTCTGGGTAGTGGCCCGCGGCAAGCTTTTTCAAACTCCATTTCGGTCAATGGGCGTAAGCCGCTCCAATCTAAGTATGCCAGGTAGTCGGCGCGGCTGCTACCCAAAAAGGGAATATTTCTGCCGTCGTTGCTGGTATTAAAAACATTGTCCTCGGTAAAGTCGCAGCCAAAAACCGCGGGCTGGGTATTGTTTAAGCCCGGAACCACAATTTCTATGATGCCCTGCTGGGTAGCCGCGGCCGAGTAAGCGTTTGCACCCAAAACACCATTGGGTTCCACATCAATGCGGGTGGCTTGCTGGTCGTATGTCAGCGTATTCAAAAAATCAACCCATTGCTCGTTGCTGGCTTCATACTTCATGCAATAGAACGCCCTGAAACCCATTGGAAAGGTTGCTGGTATGGCTGGGCTGCCACTGTACAACTCGCCACCGGTAAGGCCTTGTGACTGCTTAGAAGCGGTTATGGTAATGGGGTTAAAAAAATTGGCACCAGCAGCACCGTTGCCTACTTGCAACGTGTCTTCGCTCACCAGCGCCATTTCTATGCCAAATACCTTGAAGTTGAAATCACCGGTACCAATGCGCGGGCCCATTTTTACGGTTACTAAGGCATCGGAAATATTACCGCTGCCGGGGTTGCTACGGCGTACAAAAATGCCCATACTGTCGCCAACCGCTTCCACCGAAAGCGCCGCACCACCGCCGGTTACCGTATGGTCGGCGGCCAAATGGCTCAGCTTTCCTGGTTTCCATAGATTATCAATGGGGTTTTGATACTTTACAAATAGCCACACGGCATCCCAGTTTTTAGGATACAGCGGGTTGATGTTGTTGGTGGTATTCCAACTGTTATCCCAGCTTACGTTAAAGCTTAGGTTGTTGCCGTTTTGGCTAAGGTTGGTAATGCGCAGGTTGTTGGCATGCAGGGATGTAAGCAGTAAGAAACATCCGGTGAAGGTTAAAACAAGTGTTCGCATGGCGGTAGTATTTTGTTATTGCAAGAATAGACCGCCCAAAGGCCGTTACAAATACCCGCTGTTGGGTATTTTAGGCGTTTTAGCTATTGTAATTTAAACAAAAAGTTTCGCAGCAGGTGCCGCGAAACTTTTACTTAGGTGTGAGGGTGGGGTAGGCGCTACTGAATAAGCAGTTTTTGTGTGCTGTTTATATTTTTGCCGCTAAAATGAATCAGATAGCTACCCTTGGGTAAGCCACTGACATTAAGTTGCAACTGTGGTTGTGTGTTGTTCAGCAGTTTCCATTGTTTTACCACGTTTCCTTTTGCATCCAGCATATTTATAACCAAATGCTGGTTTTGCAAATTGCCACTTAGCAGCACGTTGGCCACATGGCTGGCTGGATTAGGATAAATTTTAATGGTGTTTGCATCGAACAAGCCAAAGTTGAGCATCCGCGTGGGCGTGTACACAAACTGGCCATTTCTATCCACCTGTTTCAGGCGGTAATAGTTGTTGCCCTGTAGCACCTTGGCGTCCACAAATTGGTATTGCTTAGCGGTATTGCTGTTGCCTGCTGCTGTTTGCCTGCCTATGGCCGAAAAGTTTACTGCATCAGGACTACGCTCAATGCTAAAGTAGCTGCTATTGGCCTCGGTTTTAGTATCCCATTGCAGCAGCGCTTCGGTTGCCGACCGTTTAGATACTTTGAAATCGCCGAAGGTTACAGGTAGTGCTCGGTTGGGGATGTAGGTGCTGGCCCAGCCATCTCCAATGCCTCCAAGCCAAAAGTTTTGGCTCGGCTGCACGTAGCCACTGTCGGCGTGGCCATCGCCAGGGCCGCCAAGCCAAAACCCGGTGGAGGGCTGCGCGTAGCCGTTTTTGGCAAATCCATCGCCATCGCCACCCAGCCAGAATGCAGTGGTGGGTTGCGCGTAGGCCGCTTTTGCAGCACCGTCGCCTTCGCCACCAAGCCAAAATGCTGTGGTAAGTTGCGCAAAGCGTTGCGAAGCAAAGCCATCGCCATGGCCACCAAGCCAAAATGCAACGCTGGGTTGGGTATAACCTGTTTTAGCCAATCCGTCGCCGGCACCACCCCTAAACAGTTGTGCGGTTTGGGCCATGCCCACCAAATGCGCGGCCAAGCTTAACGCCACTAATATTGTTTTCATTACAAACTATTTATGGGTTGTAAAAAAATTATTGAGCAGTGCGTACACCCCGAATACCATACC
>RDXD01000471.1 GCA_004292575.1 Bacteroidota bacterium | reverse complement strand
GTACGGAAAATATTTTATAGGGCTCTGTCATTTTTGAGGTTGATGGTGAGGTTGAGGCTGAGGTCGAGGTCGAGGTTGAGGCTGAGAAAGAGGTTGAGAAAGAGGTCGAGGCTGAGGTTTAGGTTAAGCAATAGGCTGCGCAAGTTTCCATTTTGCTAGGCGGGGACGTGTCACTGTAAAACATCAATTTCGAAAGGCTTCCAGACTTGGGGAGTGCGGCCATTTCATCATAAGTATTGAGGAGGAGCGCTGAATTTTTGTGAACAACAAAACTGTTAGCCGAGCACGCTATGGGGCTAATTACAAAGGTGATGCTGTTGTGCGTAGTCTTTCCTTCCATTATCGCTAGTTTAATCACCTCCTCCACAGCCTCCTCCTCCACAGCCTCCACCTCCACAGCCTCCTCCTGCACAGCCAGAGTCGCCGCTACCGCAACTGCTGTCGAAGCTGTCTGAATAGTCGTCGAAGCCATACCATGCGAAACCGGAACAACCGCCACCATTATTTGTATCATCTCGCTTATTAAATTCTGCTAAAAGTTCATTATCAATTTTTTGCTTGAGTAAATCAAATTCAATATTGTCCACCAGAAAAATATTGCCTTTAATGGCATACATAATATCCTGCGCCTTTTCAGGTTCGTTTAAGATTAACGATGGAAGCTGGTTCTCAAGTTCTAAAATTTCTGCGCTTACTATATTTCTCAATTCTTGACCCTCTAGCGTAATGCTGAACCCCCCAAATAAAGATTGTAAAATGCTACGGCTAAAACATGTGTCCATGCTAGGACTTTGTAGTAATAAACTGGTAAATTTACCTTTGGATTTTGCGTTTTGATAACCCGTCTTAACCATATTTCGGAAAAGAACTTGAAGGCTGGGACTTTTTTGAAATGGCGTTAAAAATATGTTTTCGTGTGGAAGTGGTTGATACGTCCAAAAGTTTTTGCCGATCTCTACGTATTTGTAACCGCTATCCTTATTTCTGACGGTTGGCTGTTGCACTAGGTCAAATGTTCGAACAACCTGTTTTAGCAATAAATCTAAGAAAGTAACTTTTAGCAACTCTCGTAGTGATGCCTTCTTATCCTGAAGTACGAGAAGCGTTTCTGCTGGTGAAAGTTTTGATAGCTGTTTCACTTTTTCAGAATTGAAGGTTTCTTAATCACCCAGTTTCGGTCAAGATTAACTCTTTGAAAGTTTATTTCGGAAAAACGGATTTTGCTTGCTGGCCAAATGTCGTTTGGTGTGCGGCAACCAAAAATATCTTCATAGAACAGTATAGTTTTTTCATACCAGTCCGTAAATTTATCGTTTTCATTTGCACCACCTTTTGTTGGTCCGTGGTGAATTTGCCTATTAATGGTGTTTTTACAAAAATCTGTCCAATAAGATTGCGTGTAAAGTAAATGCAAATGCCAAACTTGGTCAACTTGGTCAGAAGGTGTTAGAGGGTGGTCGGCTACACATAGCAAAAACATAAATTTTTTGTATTCGATTATTGTCCGCAAGGCGTATTCTAGTTTCCATCCGTTTTCTCTAGAAAGTCGTTCCGTAAAAGTTAAAGCAATGGACGGGTCGTCCAACTCGAAAATTCGGATTTTGTTCCAAAGTAGTTCTTGTTCTGCGGTCATACTTCTTGAGGTCTGTATCTTATTTACACGGAAGATATAAAAACATAGGGATTCAGCTTACCGAATAGCCAAATTGTACCTTTTGCAAGACGAAGCATGGCTGTTGCAAAGTGTGCAATCGGCAAGCATTGCGATGTATTGTTGGCCGATGGAACCCCTGATGCCGAAGGGCTGCCGGATACGGCGTGGGTAGCTGCCGCCCCCGCGGGGGCGGCACTACACCGCAGTAGCCGGATCAAATGCTCAATAGACTTACCAATGTCGATAGCCCCTAAAATTAATTGTTAGTCAATGGGTTATGCATTATACCAATGCATCGAAGGCCTGCTGAAAATCGGCTTTTATATCGTCGATATGCTCGATGCCCACGCTTACACGCACTTGATTGGGGTTTACGCCGGCAGCTATTTGCTCGGCTTCGCCCAACTGCTCGTGGGTGGTGGTGGCGGGGTGAATTACCAGGGTTTTGGCATCGCCCACATTGGCCAAATGGCTGGCCAGCTTTAAATTGTCGATAAACTGCGCTGCCTTGGCTTTGCCGCCTTTGATGCCCACTTGCAGCACGCCGCCAAAACCATTGGTGAGGTATTTTTTGGCCAACTCGTGATAGGGGTTGCCGGGGAGACCTGGGTACAATACATATTCTACAGCAGGGTGATCTTGCAGCCATGTGGCCAATTCGAGCGCATTATCAACGTGGCGCTGCACCCGCAGGCTTAGGGTCTCGAGGCCTTGCAGCAGCAAAAAGCTGTTGAAAGGGCTTTGCGAAGGGCCAAAGTCACATCTTTAAACACGAGGCCGTGGTAACCTTCGGACGGCTCGCTAAAGCCGGGAAACTTGCCGTTGCCATAGTCGAAATTGCCGCCATCGATAACCACGCCACCAATGCTGGTGCCATGACCACCAATCCACTTGGTGGCACTGTTTACCACCACATTGGCACCGTGCGCCAAGGGTTTAAACAGATAGCCGCCGGCGCCAAACGTGTTGTCCACCACCAGGGGTATGTTGTGGTGGCGGGCCAAGGCGGCAAATTTTTCAAAATCGGGGATGTTGAGGCGTGGATTGCCAATGGTTTCGAGATAAATGGCCTTGGTACGATCGTCGATGAGGGGCAAAAAGCTTTCGATATCGTCGCCCGCACCAAAGCGTACATCGATGCCCAAACGCTTAAAGGCCACCTTAAATTGATTGTGGGTGCCACCGTAGAGGTATGAAGTGGATACAAAGTTATCGCCGGCCTGTACCAAATTGTTGAGGGCCAAAAACTGTGCTGCCTGGCCGCTGCTGGTGGCCACGGCTGCCACACCACCTTCGAGGGCTGCAATGCGCTGCTCAAACACATCGCTGGTGGGGTTCATAATGCGGGTGTAAATGTTGCCAAAAGCGCGCAGACCAAACAAATTGGCAGCATGTTCGCTATTGTCGAAGCCAAAAGAAGTGGTTTGGTAGATGGGGACTGCCCGGCTTTTGGTGGTAGGGTCGATGCTTTGACCTGCGTGCAGTTGTAGGGTTTCGAAACGCAATGGAGTGCTCATGTGGTGTTTTTTTGTTTTATGATTGATGATGATATGCGCTGTTGGCACCCACACTTTCCGGCACCAAGTGGTGCCGGAAAGTGGGCCGGGTGGTGGCCAGTACTTAAACATTACTTATCAGAGCATGGAACGCTGACTTACGAGACGGCTGCTTTGGATTGCTAGTGGGCAAAAAAAAAGCTCATCCCAATAAGTCAGGATGAGCTTGATATGTGGCCAATATGCTTGTTATCAAACAAAATCTCTGACTTATCTATCCTCTGCGTGCAGGATGGAGTTGGCACCTTCTACGGTGTGATTAATACCGCAGGGTTGCCAAGGCTTCACAGGGCCATTACCCTCTGCCTTTCTTGATAAGTTGTTTTAAAGAACTGGTACAAAAGTAGGGGGGAGTTTTTGTTAGAAACAAAACTTTTTTTTTAAAACTGTGCTAAAATGGCCGTGATGGAGCCCCCGAAGAACAGAAATTTTGACCCACACCAACACCCGTGAAAACTAATACCGACGGGGGTTTTAGGCCATTTGTGACGTTAGAAAAAGAATGTTCACTAAGTTAGTGAAATTTTTTTTGGTGAAGTGGGCTTGCGACCGCACTTTTGTGGCTACTGCGACGGCCGACAGTGCTGTTCAAAAGCCTCAGCCGGGGGCAACCGGGGGTGCAAAACAAACCAGCAAGCGCTGCTGAGGAGCGCCCCATAACCGGCGTGGCGCAGAGTATTGGAGCATGAACGACAACACTATTTTTATATCTGTAGCTACCCTGGCACCCTTGATAGATGCCCATGACGCTACCGGAAGCCTAAGCCGCTTGGCTGGGGCTTATGATGGACTGATTACATTTTCTACCAGCTTTGGCATAGAAGACCAAGTAATAACCCATATGATTGGGGGCAATGCGCTGCCGGTGGCGGTTTTTACGCTGGACACGGGCCGCCTGTTTGCCGAAACATACAGTACTTGGTCGGCCACGGTGGCCAAGTATGGCATACCCATTGCCGCATACTACCCCAATGCCGAGCCGCTGCAAGACTTTGTGGCCAAAAATGGCCCCAATAGTTTTTACGAAAGCGTGGCACTGCGCCTACAGTGCTGTCACCTGCGCAAGGTGGAACCCTTGCAACGGGCCCTAGCAGGCAAGAAAATATGGGTAACCGGTATAAGGGCCGGGCAAAGCCCCAACCGGCAAAACATGCCCATACTGGAGTATGATGCCACCCACGACCTGATAAAATATCACCCGCTACTGCATTGGACACAGCAGGAGGTGGAGGCCTATGCGGCACAACATGGCGTGCCGGTGAACCCACTGCACGGGCGTGGCTTTGTAAGCATTGGCTGCGCACCCTGCACCCGCGCCCTAAAGCCCGGAGAAGATTTTAGGGCTGGCCGCTGGTGGTGGGAAGATGCCAACAGCAAAGAATGTGGCCTGCACGCTAAACCATAATGCGGGTGGCGCCAACGCCCAGCCTTTTATTTAATTTTTACCATAAAAAGTGAACCTAAGACATACGCATGAGCACTTATAAACTAGACTACCTCGACCAACTGGAATCGGAAGCCATTCACATCATGCGTGAGGTGGCTGGTCAATTTGAACGACCGGCACTGCTGTTTAGCGGCGGAAAAGACTCCATTACGTTGGTACACCTGGCCTTGAAGGCTTTTAGACCCGGCAAATTTCCTTTTCCGCTGGTACATATTGATACGGGCCACAACTTTCCGGAAGCATTGGCCTTTAGGGACGCGCTGGCCGCCAACATAGGCGAAACACTGATTGTGCGGCAAGTGGCTGATACCATTGCCCGCCAACAGCTGACAGAACAGAAAGGAAAATTTGCCAGCCGCAATGCGCTACAAACCTATACCCTGTTGGAAACCATTGAAGCGTTTGAATTTGACTGCTGCATTGGTGGTGCCCGAAGGGACGAAGAAAAAGCCAGGGCAAAGGAACGGGTGTTCTCGGTGCGCAATGAATTTGGCGAGTGGGACCCCAAACAACAGCGGCCCGAACTCTGGAATACCTATAACGGTCGCATTCAGAAAGGGGAAAATGTGCGGGTATTCCCCATTAGCAACTGGACCGAACTGGATGTGTGGCATTACATTCGGCGGGAAAACATTGCGCTGCCCTCCATATACTTTTCCCACGAAAGGCCGGTGCTGGTGCACGACGATCAACTGATTGCGTTGTGCGATTTTATACAAATAGAAGCCAGCGATGTGATTGAAACCCGACGGGTACGGTACCGCACCGTGGGTGATATGACCTGCACCGCGGCTGTAGAAAGCAATGCCGCTGATATAGACGCGGTAATTAATGAAATAATTGCCACCCGCATTAGCGAACGGGGTGAAACCCGCATTGATGACCGGGCCACCGAAGCGGCGATGGAAGACCGGAAGAAGAATGGATACTTTTAGAGATGTGGGATGTCGGATGTGGGATGTGGGATGTCTGATGTGGGATGTGGGATGTCGGATGTCGGATGTGTGATGTGTGATGTCTGATGTGGGGGTTGGGCGGGTAGAATGGCCGATGCTGACATTCAATTTGTACAGATCTAAATTTTATAAAATGGACAGACTCGAACTGGAGAACCGAACAAAAAAATTTCATATCGAGGTTATCAAAATTTGCCTTGAACTACCTAAAAATGCAGCTGGATTTGAAACAGCAAAACAAGTGATAAGAGCAGCGGGAAGCGTAGGAGCAAATTATAGAGCAAGTAGGCGAGCGAAATCAACAGCCGATTTTATCCATAAAATTGAGATTGTATTGGAAGAAGCTGATGAAGCACATTATTGGTTAACAATTATTAAAGAAGCTCAACTATGCCAATCAACATTGCTTGACGCATTAATTAAGGAAGCAGATGAACTCACCGCAATTTTTGTAGCCACAGATAAAACTACCAAACAAAACAGAAATCAATTGAAGCCGTAAATTAATTATTGATTAAGCAAAACTAAAGTCGACCAGACAAGTCTGACACATGACATCAGACATCAGACATCCCACATCAAAAAATACCCCCACTATGGACATTCTTCGTTTTATTACCGCTGGCAGTGTAGATGATGGAAAAAGCACACTGATTGGTCGCTTGCTGTACGATAGCAAAAGCATTTTGGTGGACCAGCTGGAAGCCTTGGAACGCCAAACAAAAAACAAGTCGAATGGCGAAATTGATTTGGCACTGCTAACGGATGGCCTACGGGCCGAGCGTGAACAGGGCATTACGATTGATGTAGCCTATAAGTATTTTTCGACGCCCAACAGAAAGTTCATCATTGCGGACGCGCCTGGCCACATTCAATACACCCGAAACATGGTTACCGGCGCATCTAACTCCGAACTCATCATCGTTTTGGTAGACGCTCGACAAGGTGTGGTAGAGCAAACGCGCCGCCACAGCATCATTGCATCGCTGCTGCGCCTGCCGCATGTTGTAGTGGCCATCAATAAAATGGATTTGGTTGATTATTCAGAAAACGTGTTCTCAAACATTGTAATAGACTATGCGGCCATAGCTGAAAAGCTTGGACTGAAAGATGTAACCTACATCCCCATAAGTGCTTTGGACGGCGACAATATTGTGGAGGCTTCTACCAACATGCCATGGTACACCGGCAAGCCCTTGCTTCAGTTTCTGGAAGCGGTAGCCTTAACGGATGATATTGACTTGGAAAATGCCCGTTTTCCGGTGCAGTATGTAATTAGACCGCAAACGGAAGCGCTGCACGATTACAGGGGTTATGCCGGCAAAATTATAAGTGGTACCTACCGCAAAGGCGATGCCGTAACCGTGCTACCTGCCGGCATTGAAACCAGCATTGAAAAAATTGAACACAACCTGCAAGAAACCGAAGAAGCATTTGCACAGCAAAGTGTGGTGATGCATTTGGCAGATGATGTGGATGTGAGTCGCGGCGATGTAATTGTGAAAAATAACAGCACCGCCAAGGTGAGTAACGAGCTGGAAGTGCTGCTGTGCTGGATGGATACCAAACCATTGCTAACCGGCAATAAATATCTACTGCAACTAAATAGCAACCGGGTGCGGGCGGTGGTAAAAGCAGTGCAGTATAAAGTGGATGTGAACACCCTTGAGAACATAACCTATGATGGCGCGGTGAAACTGAACGAAGTGGTGAAAGCCACCATTAAAACAGCATCGCCCCTTGCCCATGATTCGTACAGGTACCTGCGGGCAAATGGTGGCGCCATTTTAATAGACGAAACCAGTAATATTACGGTGGGCGCCTGTATGATTCAATAGAGGCCTGGCACAAAAGATGTTGGACAATCGTACAAACGATGTATAGGATGCAGGGTGAAAACACAGCAGAACAGAAAAATATGAAGCAGGAAGAAATACGATGTGCTGGCACCGCTTACCGAATCGGGAAACTGCGCACTAAAAAAGCGCGGCAGAAAACGGACCCAACAAACTGCCGACCAAAAACCGGGCAAAACAATGGACTAAAAACAACCCTTTTGAGCAGCGGAAAGCACTATGTTGGCTCGCCATTGGAAACAGTACAATGTTTTAAAAACCAACTTAGCGATAAAAAGCCAGTTGGGCAAACTATGGGAAAGGATGCTAAGATGATGAAACTTAACGATTTATTGCAGCCCGATGGATACCAATGAATCATTAACCACACCGTCGGCGGCTGCCACAGCGGCAAGTACCAACCACTTGTTTCCGGTATTTTTGAAACTGGAACAAATGCGCCTGCTGATTGTGGGTGGTGGCCCTGTAGCCTTAGAAAAACTACATGCCGTATTATCAAATTCGCCCAGCACCAACATAAAACTGGTGGCAGAAACCATGCTGGGCGATATACATGCTTTGGCAGCAAAACATGCTAACATTACACTGATTAATCGATTGTTTGAGACGGCTGATTTAGAACAGGTGGACATTGCCATTGTTGCGGTAAACAATAAACCCTTAAGCGCTGAAATCTACAAGCTGGCAAAGCAGCGGCAGGTGTTGGTAAACGTGTCCGATACGCCTGAACACTGCGATTTCTACCTCTCGTCGGTGGTACAAAAAGGAAACATAAAAATTGCGATTTCTACCAATGGAAAATCGCCGACGCTTGCCAAACGGTTGAAGGAAACCCTTAACGATGCGCTGCCCATAGCACTGGATGATCTGGCCATTAATTTGAATAAATTTCGCAACACACTCCATGGCCCATTTGAAGACAAAGTACAAAAGCTAAACAAACTCACCTACAACCTACATGCCAATGAAGGCCGCGAACTGGCCAATAAATGGATAGGCATTGCCAAGTGGTCGCTGGTTATTTTTATATCGATGCTGATTGGGCATTTTATTTTTTCGTACGTGCCCTTCAAGGCATTGGCCAACGGCACCATCGACCTTTATTTGCAACTCGATAAAAACTTTGGCTGGATTGTGCTGGCGGGTTTTTTAGCACAAATTGTTGATGGCTCGTTGGGCATGGGCTATGGCATTACGTCGGCTACCATTATGCTAAGTGCCGGTGTAAATGCAGCATCCATAAGCGCCAGCATACACACCGCAGAAATGTTTGCCAGCGGCGCCAGCGGATACAGCCATTACAAATTTGGCAACGTCAACAAAAAGCTGTTTAAAGCTTTGGTGCTACCGGGTGTGCTGGGTGCCATTGCCGGGGCTATTTTGCTGGTGCGGTTTGGCGAGAGCCACGCCGGATATATAAGACCCATTATGGCCACCTACACAATGGTGTTGGGTGTGAAATTTATTATAAATGGCATACGAAACCGCACCCCTGCCAAAAAATTTAAGCGCTACAAACTGCTGGCAGGTGTGGGGGGATTTTTTGATTCGTTTGGCGGCGGAGGCTGGGGCCCTATTGTAACCAGCACGCTTGTAAACAGTGGCCGCAGCCATCGCTACGCCATAGGCACGGTAAGCCTTACCGAGTTTTTTGTAACGCTAGCCAGTGCATTTTCGTTTTTTTTGCTGTTGGGGGTTACCCATTGGCAAGTAATAGTGGCGCTAATTTTGGGCGGGCTGGTGGCGGCACCCATTGCAGCCAAGCTGGCGGGTAGGCTTCCAAAACGCACATCGTTTATTTTGCTTGGGGTTTTAATAATATTGTGGAGTTTAAAGATTCTTGCAAACCTGTTGTAGTAGCAGATGGCTGGCGTTAGATTGGGCAATCTGATTGGGCCTCAGCAACACACAACAGTACCGTTTGGCTTCGCTTAAAAAAAAACCATTTGTGCCATGTTTTTTGTGCTTTCAAAACTGTCGCTCTTTTTTCTGAAGCCCATTAATTGGTTGCTTTGCCTGGGCATTTGCTACTGGCTGGTGCGCCATGCAGGCAAAAGAAAGCGCATTGCCATTGCGGCAGGTATTATATTTTTTGTGTTTAGCAACGGGTACCTGTACCGCACCTGCCTTATGGCCTGGCAACCGGCCGTGGTCATTCAAAAACCAGCTGCCATTTATCGTTGTGGCATTGTGCTTAGCGGCATGACCGTGATGAATGAAAAAGGCCAAACCTTCTTTTCGGGAACATCGGACCGATTTATACAAATATGCCGGCTCTACCATACCAAGGCCATTAGCACCATTATTGTGAGCGGTGGCGACGGTAGCCTAGCCCAAAGCAGACCAAAAGAGGCCGATTTTTTGCGGGCCGAGTTGATGGCACAAGGTATTCCGCCACAGGCCATTGTAGTTGAAAACCAATCGAGAAACACCCATGAAAGTGCCGTGGCGGTAAAAAAACTACTCGATAGCCTGCAAATTACCGCCCCTAGCCTGCTCGTTACATCGGCCATGCACATGCGCCGATCGTTACAAACTTTTGCAAAAGCCCAAATGGCGGTGGTGCCGCTGGTGGCCAACTACGAGGTAATTGAAAATACCCTTACGGTGCAAAACCTGCTGATGCCCAACCTGCTGGTGCTGCGCAATTGGCAGTATTTGATAAAAGAAATGGTTGGACTGGCGGCTTACAAGCTTACCAACAAGGCTTAGAAAACTCCACTGCATGGCCCTATCTGCTGAAAAAAGGGCACGTAAGTTCCCAAATTCTTGCCCCATAAGCGGCTAATGGTGGCAACGTATGACGAAAAGTGGTAAAGGCGTGGCCGCAAAAATACCTGACACACCAGCTAGCCAACACCTAAAGTGCCACCGACCAGAATACGCTTATGTTATAAAAAACTGATGTCTTATAAACCATCTGGCGGCCAGTACGCCATTCTTCCAATCGCCATTCAATCAGCACCACTTCAACGCCATCAAAAAAAGTAGTTAGAATACCGTCATCAAAAACTTTGCCATTAAGCGAAATTGGTCGGTATAGGATATTTTTAAGCTTGTTGCCCTAACTTTAGGCCATCTTAAACGATTTTGCAGTAGCCATGGAACACATTAAACCGACAGAATGTAATAGCCGACGCAGATTTTTACGCAACAGTGCCTTTGCTGCCGCATTTTTTATAGTGCCGCGCCACGTGCTTGGACGCGGATTTGTGGCACCCAGCGATAAAAAAAACCTGGCCATCATAGGCTGTGGAAAACAAAGCAGCCACCTCGCCAATTCGTTTATGCGTCTGCCCAATGTGCAAATGGTAGGTGCAAGCGATGTGTTTGCTGAAAAATTGCAGCGTATGCAGCAGCAAATCAACCGATATTATACCGAAAAGAATAATCAAGCCCAGTACAAAAGCTGTGGCACCCACCCCGACTTTAGGGAACTGCTGAGCAATAAAAGTATTGATGCTGTGATTATAGCAACCCCCGACCACTGGCACGCTGTAATGGCAGTTGAGGCCTGCCGAGCCGGTAAGGATGTGTATTGCGAAAAGCCCCTATCGCTAACGGTGGCTGAGGGACGGGCCATGGTAAAAGCTGCCCGTAAGCATCAGCGGGTTTTTCAAACCGGTAGCATGCAGCGCTCGTCTGCTGAGTTTAGAAAAGCGGTAAATTTGGTACGCGGCGGCCATATTGGAAAAATAACTGCCGTGGAAGTAAACATTGGGCCACCCGTAAAAGCCTACGACCTGCCTGAGCAAAATACGCCTGCCGGGCTGGATTGGCAACGGTGGCTGGGTCCCAACATGACGTATAGAGCCTACAACAAAGAACTGGCCCCTGATCTTGAATATGAAAAAAAGATTTGGCCCAACTGGCGTAACTATATCGATTTTGGCGGTGGCATGATGACAGACTGGGGTGCACACATGTTCGATATTGCGCAATGGGGCTTAAACATGGACAGCACAGGGCCGGTAAGCCTGCAAATTTCTGGCCCGGGGCAGCAAGGCGGTTTGCTATACACCTATGCAAACGGCGTTACCATGACTCATCGGCTCCTTACCAGCGGCACGTCTCCCTATTGCAAATTTGTGGGCGACGGCGGCGAAATATTGGTGCAAAGGGGCAGCCTTATTACCACCCCCAGCAGCCTTAAGGACAAGGTACTGACCGATGCCGAACAACAGGTATATAAATCGGACAACCATTACGCCGACTTTATATCGGCCATGGAAAGTCGCAACGCTCCCATTTGTGATGTAGAAATTGGCCACCGCAGCGCAACCATTGGCAACATCGGCAACATTGCCTACCTGCTGGGCCGTTCGCTTACCTGGGACCCGGCGGAAGAGCGCTTCACAAACGATGCCGCAGCCAATAAAATGCTGAGTAGGGAGCTTAAAAAAGAATGGCGTATCAAGCGTTTGGGTGCCTAAAATCAGCTTGCCTGGGCGTCATTCGGTTGCTCAAGATTGGCCTGGTCAACCGGCGTTTGCAGCTACTAGACCTTGGGATAACTCCTTTTTGAAGCGGTGGCGCAACAGCGCTGGCTGATGGGGTGTGTCTGTGCGGCTTTTTCAAGTTCAAAGACGGGTTTGCGAAAAGCACCAATCTGCTTTGGGTGCGGATACCGGACTAACAGAAAAGCCATGCCTTGTTTGAGCCAACGATTTAGTTTCGGCACGAAATGGCTTGGCTAAATTGCAAATTCGGCGCCTAGAACACTCAGAATGTAGTTGTCATGTCGTCATCTACACAAATAATGAAATCGGCCTTTCCGAGGTGTTCTTTTTCTAGCTTACTGATGTCTTTTTGCGATACGGTGGATATGGTGGCAATGCGTAACACAGGGTTTGCTTTCAGCAAATACCACATGATGCCGTCATAATTATCGCTGTGGTACGATCCATTGTAATGGATTAGCAACCTACCGGGCTGCCAAGCCTGTAGGCTAAAGTAAGCCATGGTGGCATCTTTAATGGCCTGTGCCTTGGGCAGGTTTTCGCCACCGTGGCCACCCATCATCGCAATCATATTTTTATACCCAGGCAAGTTGCCATCGTATGCCACCGGCAAGGGTGCAATCCACGCTTTTTCGGCTAAAGGCAGGGTATCAAGGGCTGCAAAACCATCCTTGGCAACCATCGTGGCATATCTGCGGGGGATGTTACTTGCTACAAAAGCCAGCTTATTCTCTTTGGCATAGTTTACCAGCGGGGCATAATCCGTTTTATAATTTGTCCAAAGGCGTGCATTGGCAGCCAATGCCTTGGCATCGTATTCACCGGCCAAGTATTTGTTTAGGGCCTGCTGATTGTCCTTCTCAAACATTTCTGCTGCCAATACCAGCGGCTTTTTTTGGCCCAGCGCCTTGGTTACTTTAAGCTGTAGCCAGTGCGAAATAGGATTGTTGTGGTACTCACCAAACAGCAGAATGTCTTTCTCGGCAAGGGCTTGCAGCATCTTACTAAAATCTGCTTTTTTGCCCTTGGCGTTGTAAAGTACGTAGGCCGGCTGTTGCTGGGCTATGCTTGCCATGCTAAAAAAAATGGTTGCCACACCGAAAATGGCATGCGTGAGTTTTATCATAAATGCATCAATATTACCCTTGATGGTAAAATTATTCGGCCAAACGGGCTATTTTTAAGCTTCAAATGTAACGACAAGCAGTACCAAAAGCATTTTATGATTGTTTATTTCGGAACAAAAACCCACAACACTCGCGTAATTGAAACCACGCTGTATTGTCCGGTTTGTGAACGAGAAACGCCGACGGACCTGTTACAAGTCAGCCATTATTTTCATGTTTTTTGGATCCCCTGCTTTCCTACCGAAATGGAAAACGTAACCTTCTGCCACAACTGCGCTATGAAACGAACCGGGGTGGACACGGAGAAGTTTAAACATTCAAAAGACTACGAAACCATAAAAAGAGTTAAACATCCGCTTTTTACCTACGCAGGAGCAGCATTTACAGGCATACCAATTATCGTCTTCATTTGCTCTATGTTGATCGATTGGCTTAAACACCCCTAAGCACTGCTATTGTCGGCTTTATCACTTTGATGCCTACGCTTCTGCGGCCACGCCTACAACACACCTCGAATATGCCCAGCTTAGACACCGGCCCGGGGCAACCGCCTTTTCTGTCGTCGCTAAACGGCAGGCGACCAGTGCCCCAAACGTGGAACCAAACTGAACATGGTGAATTATCCGCCTCTGTTAGTGTCTGCAACGCACTTGTGCTGTGACTGTTCCGCCCCAACGGTAACGCCCTGGTGCGGTGTCTCAGGCACCGTAACTTCGACCACGTATAACCGTAATTACCACTTTCTACTCCGCCTCGACCAACTAGGCGCAGGACTCCGTACTGTGCCTACCCGTTACTTTTGTTTGACTATTTTGATGTTTCATTTAATCAAGCATTTCTAGTTCCAACAATCCTTTGTAGGCGTTAAAATATTCATGGGCGCTGGAAAACATCTGCTTTTCTGCATTCTGGCGCCTGATTATGGACGCTGCGTTTTTGGGGAACACCAGCAGCGGCAGGCAGCTTGCCTTGCAACACCATACCAGCTTCCATTTAAAACCAAAAATTACGGCTAGTCACCAGACAGCGTCTGGCGCCTACTTCTGCACACTCTGGCGCCTACTTGAGGGCGCTGCGTTTTTGGGGAACACCAGCAGCGGCAGGCAGCTTGCCTTAGAACGCCATACCAGCTTCCATTTCAAAACCAAAA
>RDXD01000250.1 GCA_004292575.1 Bacteroidota bacterium | reverse complement strand
GGATTGTCGGAGGCATAATACGCATAGCGCAAAACTATCTCACGCTTCACATTCCCGCGTATGCGCGACTGCGATTGGATAGCTTTTTGGTAATGCGCCCCTTCCATCTCCAGCCCAATAGCCTGCCAAGAGGAGTCTTTGAAATATTCCAAAATATCTCTGTTTTGCAAAGACGTACCCAATACCGTAATCATCGCCCCTTCAAAAACGCCCACGCCTGTACCTTCAAAATCCTTTTTCTTAAAATCATTTTTGAAAGGATAATTGTCGGCAGTTCCCTCAAATACGTGCGCATCAGGTATCATAATATCGCCCTTTTCGCCACAAAGTATGCCTGCTTTGCCCATGATAGAAATAGAAGCTACAGGCATTTTTTGCTCACTTCCATTCGTTTGTATAGGCTTTAGGAGTTCGTCCATAGTTTCGAAGGCTTGCTCACCAAAAGCATAATCCATCACTATCAGTACAGGCTTTGTCTTTTCCACAAATTCGGTTTTGCAATCCACTTCGGCAGGCAAGGCAGTGAAGTCAATTTGTTCAGTATCAAATATTTGGACAACCAAATTCGTCATATTGTCCTTCAATATCTGCATACCATGTTGGAGCGCGTATTGTTCCACTTTTGCCTGCCAAGACTTATGATTGGGTTGGCGCATAAGCATCATGAGTTCCTCCAGTGTTTCGGGTTTTTCAGTCATCACGTCTTGCAGGGCAGGAAAGGCATACAGACTGTTCATGACACTGTGCGGATTCGCGCTGATGATATGCACAGGGCGCGTATGCAGATTACTTGCTACAAGGGCGTTTTTGATGTTTTGCGCCCACTTTTCGCCATAGATATGCCTTCCGAGCCTTTCGCGGAGGGTAGGCGAGAAACTAATTTCGCGCTCTTTTTGCTCAAATTCAGCCTCTGCCGATATTTTCCCCAGCCAATAAACGACATGAAAAAGCCCTTTGTTGTTGTCATCTCCTGCAAAGCGTTTGAACGCATGGTGTGTTTCGGCAAAAGTGCGCCCCAAAATCGTGCTTAGATACGCGATGGCGCGTTCTTGATTTTCCTCGCTTATTTTGATTTGTCCTGTAACGATTTCCTCCAACTTGAGCCATTCGCGGACTTTCTGCCCTTTGTCATCAAAAGCGCGTCTGCGGATTTTTTCAGCTTCATTGTTCAGAAAAGTAAGGTGTGTGAGAATGTCATAAATCTCACTTCTGCCCCTTGTAACCTCTATGGACATTCTTTCTTTGTCTATGCGATAGCAGTTGCGCATCCGTTTGGGTGGTATCAGCACCTCAAAAGAGGAGTTCAAATACCCTTCTTCCGAAATCAATTTGATGAATCGACACTCCTCAATGCCTTTCGGCAATCGCTCTATCACGTAGGCAAGTCCATCAAGTTCGACCTTTTCCATGTCTTTCATAGAGCCGTATATTTCGGGACTAAGCGTAAGCAACATATCGCGTAAGGCTTTGCCAGAAATACCATTCAGACGATACGCGCCTCTATAGACGATATGACGCATCTCTACATAAAGACGCTCGATGGCATTGCGGGATTCTTGGGCTTGAGTGAGGTGTGCCATATTTGGAGATTTGAGGGTTGAGGTACGAGGTACGAATCGTTTTTTTTTGGTTGGCAATCCGCTTGCGGTTGTCATGATTTCACAAAAATAAAAAAAACAAGTAAATTTATTGTATTTTGGGGCAGGCAAGTTTAAATTTATTTTACCCAAAAACAATAAAAGCCCCAAAAGGGGCTTTTGTAATTTTGGGTGTGGTGTATTTACCTTTAAATCATCATTTTGTACTGCATTTTGTGCAAATTCGCATAATAGCCATTGGCAGTAGCGAGGAGTTCCGTATGCGTGCCTTGCTCTACAATTTCGCCTTTATTTAGTACCAAAATCTTGTCTGCCTCGCGGATAGTAGAAAGGCGGTGCGCTATCACGATAGCCGTTCTGCCCTTCATGAGCTTGGCGATGGCTTCTTGAATCAACTCCTCCGTTTCGGTATCTACAGAAGAAGTCGCTTCGTCCAGCACAATGATACGTGGATTATAGACCATTGCGCGGACAAAAGAAATCATTTGGCGTTGTCCGACAGAAAGAGTTGCCCCACGTTCTTGGACATTGTAGAGATAACCGCCTTCGAGCTTTTCGATGAATTTGTCTGCACCCACTAAGGCGGAGGCTTCTTTGACTTGCTCAAGCGTAATGTCAGGATTGCCGAGCGTGATGTTATTCAAAATCGTATCTGAAAATAAAAATACGTCTTGTAAAACAACCCCAATATGCGTCCTGAGCCACGAAAGTTCGTAATCGT
>RDXD01000470.1 GCA_004292575.1 Bacteroidota bacterium | reverse complement strand
GGGGGTGCTAAAAGCCGATAGTGTTTTATTTGCTTTGTTGCCAGCCGCGCATCAGCGCCAAGTGGTGGTTGCCAATCAAACTGCTGCTTTGGTAAGGCAGGTAAGCAGCCTTACAGCCATGCAATTTACCAACTATGCATTGGCTGCGCAGCAGGGCACCTATATCATTATTAGCAACAAATGGCTGTTTAACCACAACGGCCAAAACCCTGTTCAAGCTTACGCCGACTACCGTAGAAGTGCCCAAGGCGGCAAATACAAAGTATTAGTGGCTGAGGTAGATGAGCTGGCCGATCAATTTTGCTACGGCATTCGGAAACACCCCATCGGCATTAAAAATTTTGTACGATATGCTTTGGCTAACTTTTCCGAAAAACCACAATATGTGCTGCTTTTGGGCCGCGGAACCGACTATTTGTCGGTGCGCTACACCGGCATTAGCCCTGCAATTGAACTACTCAACAGCGTACCCACATGGGGTTCTCCAGGATCAGATAATTTGTTGGTATCGGCCAGCGGCCTTAACCCCACCCCACTGGTACCTATTGGCAGAATTTCGGCCACTAATGGTGCCGAAATAGAGACTTATTTGCAAAAAGTAAAACAGTTTGAGGCTTTACAAGCGGTCTCGAACCAACTGCCAGCCGATGGCAGCTGGCGCAAGCATGTGCTGCAGCTGGTTGGCGGCAATGATGTGTTTTTGAGCAACTATATTGGTTCGTTTATGACTTCCTACGCTAAAATCGTAAGTGATAGCATGGTGGGTGCGCTACCCAAAACTTACCGAAGGGTAAATAACAGCAATTTACCTGCCGCGTTACAGGCTATAACGGAAACCATAAACACAGGTGCCAGCATCATTACTTATTTTGGCCATACCAGTAACAGCAGCATCGATTTTGGCATCAACAACCCCGATGATTACGCCGAAACACGTGGAAAGTATCCGGTATTTTTGGCTAATGGGTGCCGGGCGGGAAACATCTTTGACCTTAACCGAAATCGGCTAGTCTCAAAAAGCGTGAACCTTAGCGATAATTTTATTTTCACCCCCAACAAAGGTGCCATTGCATTCATATCGAACTCCGACCTGGGCGTCATTGGTCCTTTAGACGCATTTACCAGAGCTTGGTACAGAAATTTGGCGCAGAAAAGGTATGGACAAAGTCTTGGCAACATTCAAATTGGTGCCATTCAAGATTTTATAACCGCCCATGGCCTTGGCTATTTTGACCGCGTGAACAGCGAGCAGGTGGTGCTGCATGGCGACCCTGCCGTGCGCATTTTTACAGCCCCAAAGCCAGACTACAGCGTGGCTGCCGAGGATATAAGCATACTACCAATGCCCCACTCGGTGGCGGAAGACAGCCTGATGGTGGTGGTAAAATTTTCGAATCTTGGTGCTGCCATAGCCGACTCGGTGTGGGTGGAGGTAAGCCACGAAGACAATACGGGCTTACCAAAGCTATTAACCCGAAAGCTAGTGAAACCGCTTAAAAATGTAGATAGTCTGGGGGTTGTGTGCCCGGTTCGGGGTATGGCGGATGCGGGTGCAAATGCTATTGTGGTTCGCGTGGATGCCGATAACGCATGGGAAGAAACCGACGAAGGCAATAACACGGCACGCAAAACTTTTGAAGTGTCTGATGCCGAAATAAGACCGGTGTACCCGTACGCATTTGCATTGGTAAACACGCCTAACATTACACTTACGGGCAGTACGGCAAATCCACTGCATGCTCCCAGAAATTACCGCTTGCAAGTGGATACCACCGAGCACTTCAATTCTCCACTGCTCTTTACCGCCGACTCATTATCTGCCGGGGGTGCTATTAGTTTTGCGCCAGCCATAAGCTGGACACCCAATACGGTTTATTATTGGCGCATGTCGCCATTAGTTGGTGGTGTGCCCATTAATTGGCAAGCATCATCGTTTAACTACGTACCGGGTCCTTACACCGGTTTTGGGCAGTCGCACTATTTTCAACATCAAAAATCGCTGTTGGAACGAATGAACCTGACTGCCAATTCCCGGTCATTTTCTTTTGCACCAAAACCACAATCACTCTACGCGGCCCACGGCATTTACGGTTACAGTGGCTCCGAAGACAGTCATTTCAGCTTTTCAGTAAACGGCATCATGAACATATACAGCGCTTGTGTGGGCCAATCGTTGATTTTTAATTTATTTGACCCAGTAACATTTGCGCAGCGCAAAAACCTTACGGGTGAATTTGGTAGTGGCCCAATGTGTGGTGCCGGCCGAGAGTACAATTTCGAGTTTCCATACTTCCCAGCCTCGAACCGCAAAAAAATAATGGACTTTATCGACCAAATTCCCAAAGGGACGATTGTAGCGGTACGCGCTGTTGTAGACCCGCCATACGATTCGCTGCAAGTGCGCTATTGGAAACGCGACACGACGTTTTTTGGCCCCGGCCGTTCGCTCTATCATAGCCTGTACGATCAGGGTTTTAAAGATTTGGACAGCCTAAGTACGACCAGAACATTTGCTTTTGTTTTTAAAAAGGACGACTCAACCGACTTTAAGCCTGTAAGCCAGTTTAGCCAGGGCTTACACGATAGGCTACTCTACAATTTTTACCCCGCCACCATCGACACCTCGGGTACGGTTACCTCCCCCCGTTTTGGGCCAGCAAAAGCTTGGCAACAGTGCAACTGGCTGGGCCAGCAATCCCCTGGAGCTACACAGCCATCTTCGGCCTTGGTGCACCTCATTGGCATACAACCCAATGGCAGCGAAACCGTATTAAAAACATTTGCCCCCAACAGCTGGAACAACAACATCAGCGACATCAGTGCCATACAGTATCCGTACTTGAAGTTGGTACTGCAAACTAAAAACGCTAAAGATGCGCTTCCTTATCAGCTAAATCGTTGGCAGCTGAATTATGAGCCTGAAACCGACGGTGCGCTTACCAGTGTAAGCATGCCCAACTTAAATAAGCCGGTGCTTATTAGGAACCTTGACAGCTTACGCATTGGGATAGCGTTTAAGAACATTGGACGACAAATTTTGGCTGCCAGCTCTGCAACCATTACGCTTACCAATCCATTGGACCAACGACAAACTATCTACAGCACCCAATTAAAACCACTGCAACCCAATGATACCGCCCTCTTGTATGTGGCTACCGGCACAAGCAACCTTCCGCTGGGCCGGTATTTGGTACACATATCCGTAAATGCGGCAAAAAACCCTGTAGAGCAACATTGGTTTAACAACGATGCCTGGTTCAGCTTTCAGGTAAGCGATCAATCGCTATCCATTAACAACCTACAATTTACGGCTGTGGCGCAGGGGCAACAGGCACTGCTGCAATGGCAATTGCCCAACAATGTTGGCATTAACCGGTTTACGCTTGAACACAAGGCCAATAGCAATGGTAGGTTTGAAGTGTTAACCAATTTACCAGCCAATTTGGAGAGTAGCCCAGCGCAATACCAGTGGGTGCACGCCAAGCCAAGCGTTGGAAGCAATTACTATCGGCTGAAAGTATGGAGAAAAGACGGCAGTGTGAGCTATTCCGATGTTAGGCAGGTGCGCTTTGCCAACACCGCAAGTATAAGTGCCTACCCCAATCCTTTTGGCAACGAAATAGTGGTACAACTACCTGAAAATAAGCGGTTTACAATAAAAATAATAGATGCTGATGGACGGGTGATTGCCAACCAAGCCGGGACCGGCACCACCCGATTGAATACAAAAATACTACCAGCCGGCGCTTATTGGTTGGTGGCGGCAAGTAGCACAGAACAAAAAATTATAAAAATTCTCAAGTATTGAACGATTTTTGCATGTTGATTACGATTGACCTGTTACAAAAAACATGATAAAACAAGGTACGATATCATTTTTTTCAGTGCGTTTTTTGCTTGGCATGTTACTTTGGTTAGCATCCTCTAGCGTATGGGGCCAAACCTACCCGTATGGCAATGAGTGGATTGATTATGGGAAGACGTATTATAAATTTAAGGTTTTCCCAAATAATGGTTCTACTATCAGCCAAAATAACAATAATGAAAATAAGGGTAACTTTAGGGTGGTACACCGAATTACCAAAGGCACTTTAAATGCCTACGGCTTGGGTAATACACAGGCCCAAGATTTTCAATTATGGCGAAATGGAGAACAGGTTCCTCTTTACACGTCCGTTTCTACAGGAATACTTGACTCTACCGATTTTATTGAATTTTGGGGAGAAATAAACGACGGCAAACCCGATTTGCCAATGTATCGCTCGGCTACAGACCAGTACAACGGCCGCTGGAGTTTGTTTACCGATACGGCTTGTTATTACCTCACAATAAATCCGGGGGGCTCAAACACACGCATTAAACTTATACCAAACACCGCTTCAAGTACTAGCCTGCCCGTAGAACAGTATTTTATGCACACCATAAAAATTGGTTACAGGGAAAACAGGTTCGGCGGTTTTGGCGTTGACATGGGTGGACAAGATAAAATAGTGCGGTCATCCACTTTTGATGCAGGCGAAGGCTGGGCCGACCGCTTTTTTGGTGTCCAAACTCGGGCAACAGAGCTGAGTGGTCTGATGATTTTCCGAAACGGCCCACCCATAACTTTTAAATATTCCGCCTGTGGGGGCCGAGGTTTTAGAAGAAATATTTCAGTATCTTTTCGCCAACGCGAGTCTCCGATACTCGATACGGTTATAAATACGATGCGTCTTTCGCGCCTAACTCCTGCATCAAGTCCCGTTATTGAAATCCCAAGCTCGGTAGTACCCCCGTCCAATAACTTACTTATAATTTATAGTTCGCCTAACAATCCTGCCCCGCAGGATGACATATTGAATGTTTTAGAAGCAGAATTGACATACCCACGCCGGTTTGAATTTAACACAAGCGGTGGTTTTGAATTTGCTATGCCTGCTACTACCACTGGTCAATTTATAAAAATTACCGGTTTTTTTAACCCAACGGTACTCAACGCAGTTTTGTACGACCTTACAAACTTAGAGCGCATAGAAACAGTGCGCCAAAACAACGAGTTTTGGTTTGTATTGCCTCCTTCAGTAACCGCTCGCAGAGTGGTGTTTTCACCAGTTTACTCTACACCAAACATTATTCCCCGGCTGGTGCAAGGTTTAGAACCCAAAACCTTTACCAACTATGCGCAAAGCCCGGCCAACTATCTTATCATTTCCAATAGCCGATTGTTTCGGGATGACGTTGGCACAAACCACGTGCAGCAGTACGCTAACTACCGCAGTAGTGCCGCAGGTGGGGCTTATACGGCCAAGGTTTATGATGTAGAAGATTTGTATGACCAGTTTAGCTTTGGCATACGCAAGCACCCCTTGGCGGTACGCAATTTTATAAGGTTTGCAAATGATTCATTTACAAACAAGCCAAGGCAAGTGTTTATTGTAGGGCGCGGCGTTACGTACAACAATTACGCCATGGACCACAACAACCAGAATAGCAGCAATGTACAAAACCTAGTGCCTACCTGGGGCTGGCCCGCCAGCGATAATATGCTGGCTGCCCACCCCAACAACCTAAACACTACGCCCCTTGTACCCATTGGACGGTTGGCTGCGGTGCTACCCACCGAAGTACGCGACTACCTAGAAAAGGTAAAAGAATTTGAGGCACTTGAAAACCAGCCCTTGGGCAAACCCTGGCAAAAAGAAGTACTGCACTTGGTAGGCGGTAACGACAACAGCATTGTAAGTGCCATGACGCAGTATATGGACAGTTATAAAAAAACGATTGCTGACTCATTTGTTGCCGCTAATGTGGAAACCTTTGTACGTCTAAACAATCCCAATACCAGTACAAACAACTCAAAAATCCAGCAGAGGGTAACCAACGGTGCCGGCCTAGTGTCGTATTTTGGTCACTCTAGTAGCACCTCGCTTGACTTTAACCTGAATAATCCTTTTGAACTACAAAACAACAATGGCAAATACCCTTTTTACCTGCTGAATGGTTGTAATGCTTCCGAATTTTTTGTTGTAAACGAGAGCCGGACCTCTGGCGGTAACCTTACCCTAAGCGAACGTTTTGTGTTGGCCAAGCAGCGTGGGGCCATTGGCTTTGCTTCTAGCTCCCACTTCGGGGTGATGCAATACCTCGACCTGTTTTCCAGATATTGGTATAAATCGGCAGCGCAACGGCGGTACGGCCAAGGTATTGGCAGCATTATGCAGGATGCTGTTGCACAAAATATGGACGAGGTGGGCCTCGGCGAGTTTTATGGCAGGCTTACAGCAGAGCAATACATCTTACACGGCGACCCCGCGATTCGTATTTTTGCAGAAGCTAAGCCCGATTTTGTGTTGGATAGCAACAGCATCCAATTTACACCCGCAACAGCAACCATTTCCACGGACAGCATTGCCATTTTGGTGCGTATTACAAACAAGGCAAAATCAACCGCCACACCCGTACAGCTAACCCTTACGCGGAAGGTGGAAAACAAAGTTGCCGTTACCATTTTACAACGGCAGATGGTACTGCCTAACAACCAAACCGAAATAACGGTGAAAGTTCCCATTTTGGGCAATGCTCACAGGGGCTGGAATTATTTTACCGCCACCATTGATGCGCTTAATCAGGTAGATGAATACCAAGAAGACAACAACACCATTACTGATTCTATACTGATCAGCAATACTGAAATAAAACCCGTTTTGCCGCACGCTTACGCCATTGTAAATGCTGCGCCCATAAAGTTTGTGGGCAATGTAGCCAATCCCTTTGCACAGCATGTTACCTATCGGTTCCAACTGGATACCACTACCCTATTTTCATCATCAAGTTTAGTACAGCAAGATGTAATAGTAAGCGGTGCCACAGTAGAACTGTTGCCCAGCCTTAGCCTGCTAGACAGCACCGTGTATTATTGGCGAATGGCCGCGCTAACCAATGGTTTACCCGGCACCTGGCACCAATCCTCGTTTATTTATTTACCCACAAGCTCCGCAGGATTCAATCAGTCGCACTTTTACCAACACCAACAATCGGAATTTAGCAACCTAAAGCTCAATAACACCAAGCGCAACTTTGACTTCGACAGTACAAAAAATAACCTGTACATCACACAGTCCATCTTCCCTACCAGTGGTACCGAAGATGGCCATTTCAGCCTTGCACAAAACGGCGACTTAAAAATGCGTAGTGCCTGCATTGGCCAGTCCATAGTATTTAATGTGTTCGATGGTTTAAACTTTAGACCCTGGACGAACAAGGAAGGTAACCGATTTGGCAGTGCGCCCTACTGTAGCCCTGGCCGTGAGTATAATTTCGAATTCAAATACTTTCCGGCCAGCCAAAGGCGGAAAATAATGGACTTTATCGACAGCATTCCAAAAGGCATGATTGTAGCCGCCCGGCTGGTGTTAGACCCCGATCCCGGCCAGTCGAGTTTTACCAGCAACCCGCCCGGAAAGGCCGACAGTGCCAATCCAAAATTTTGGCTGCGCGACACCCTATTATTTGGCAAAGGCAATTCATTGTACCACTATTTGGAGAAGCAAGGCTTTACGGCATTGGATACGCTAAATAGCCACAAAACCTTTGGATTCTTTTTCAAAAAAGACGATGCTGTTAGTTTTAGGCCCATGTTTAGATACTCAAGGGATTTATCTGAACGTGCTATCCTCTCCGCCGATTTTAACATGATTGATACCGGTGCTACAATCACCTCGCCCGCTTTTGGGCCAGCAAGCGAATGGAAAGAGCTGCATTGGCGCGGACGGTTGCTAACGCCAACCGGTAACTTTTCTCCGGGTGACAGCGTATCGGTAACGCTTATTGGTATAAGGAGCAACGGTGTGGAAGAACCCTTGAAAGTATTTAACCGCCACCAGCAAGATGTGGATATTAGCGATGTGGATGCCAAAATCTTTCCAAACGTACGTTTGCAATTGACCACTAACAGCCCCGCTAGCGGCTTGCCTTACCAACTGGACTATTGGCGGTTGAACTTTGAGCCCATACCTGAGGGTGCGGTGGCGCCAGAATTGTATTACGACTTTACTCGAGATGCCATTACCAATGTGATTAAAGACACCCTGCAAGCGTTTACTGACTCGGTGTTTTTTGGTATTGCCTTCAAAAATATCAGCAATAAAGCGTTTGCCGACAGCTTGGTGGCAGAAATTCGCGTACACGATTCGTTAGGCGTGCTTCTGGTGAGGCAAACACAAAAGCTAAAACCCCTGCAAGTGGGCGACTCTTTGCAAATGCGGGTAAAACTGCCTACCGAAACGCTTCGGGGAGAAAACACCATAAGAGTGATATTTAACCCCAACCGCCTGCAAAATGAGCAGACGCTGGAAAACAATGCAGTATCTCGACAGTTTTTTATATCGAGATTGCCCGAGGGACGGGCCGCCCCAGACTTATACCAGGCCTTTACACAGCCTAACCCAGCCAGAAGCACGCCGCTAGACACGTTAATGGGCTACAAAAACACTTTTCAATATGGCATTGCTTTTAAAAACACAGGCAGCTTACCTTTTTCCAAGCCCATGACGGTGGAATTGAGCTTACTAAACCAAAGTGGCACTCAGGAGACTGTGCTGCAAAACAGCATATTGCGCCCACTGCCGGCATTTGATACCTTGCGCTACAATTTTGTGGGTAACCTCGATACTTTAAGCGGCTACTACACACTGCGCACCGACTTTAACCACAACCAAAACGAGCGTGAAGAAACACTTACAAATAACCGACACACGCACCGCTTTTTTGTTGATCAGCGGGCAGAGGCTGCCACAGATTCGATTGGTTTTTTCCAATTTACACGCAACCCCGTTACCGGCGGCTTCGCCGATACTTTGCTGGCATCGAAGGACACCCTGCTCGTTGGTATTGCCATAAAAAACATTGGCCGCCAAAACTTTAATGCCAATATCCCAGTTGTGGTGCAAATTGTTAGCGATGGTGGCACCATTACCGACGTACCCATTTCCAGCTTGAAAGCCTTAGCCAGTGGTGATACCGCAATTATTTATTTTAAACAAAACGCTCCTGTAGCAATGGCACATGGTCCGTACACCATCCGAGTGCTTGCTAACCCAGCACGCAGCGTTCCCGAACAAGACTACAGCAACAACAGTTATTCGCGCCGCTTTTTTGTATTCAACGTAGTACTGCCAGTTGGAATTACAAAGTTTGTGGCCACTGCCCGCCAAACTGCCGTGGTATTGGACTGGGAAAGCAGAAACGAGTCTAGTTTTGACCACTACGAAGTACAGCACAGCACCAAAGGCCAACAATTTACCACCATTGGCAAGGTAAAAGCCAAACTGGGACAGCTGGTAAACACCTATCAGTTTGTGCACGGCCAACCCCGCGAAGGCATCAATTACTACAGGCTTAAAATTACCAATACTGACGGCTCCGTACAGTACTCCGCTACCCGCCAAGCAACTTTTGGTGCCGCTTTTGGCGTAAAGGCCCAGCCCAATCCATTTTACAACAACCTTGGTGTGGTGATAACTGGCGACCGCAAACCGGTACGATTGAGCCTACTGAATGCCACCGGGCAAGTGTTGCTGCAAACTACCGCTACCCAAAACGCTATTTTAAATACTACCCATTTACCTGCGGGCATGTATGTTTTGCTGGCTACAAATAGCCAAGGGCAACAAATTCATCTAAAGGTAGAGAAGCAATAATATATGGATTAACTTCGTTTTGCGGAGCTGTGCCACAGGGTGCTGCATAGCCAAAACCGATGCGTAAATCATACCAAACTACCGAAATGAGAGTACTGCTTGTTGCCAGCCTGAGCCTGTTATGCACCATAGCTGTGCAGGCGCAGTTTCGAAAATATTCAAACGAATTTTTAAACATTGGTGCCGGTGCCAGAGCGCTGGGGATGGGTGGTGCTAACATTAGTACGAGCAGCGATGCTACAGCAGGATATTGGAACCCCGCCCGATTGAGCGAGGTAAAAAACCAGCCCAATGTATCGCTCATGCACGCTGAGTATTTTTCGGGCATTGGGAAATATGATTTTGGTGCAATTGCGCTGCCGTTTAACAACAACAAACGCACTTTAGGTCTATCGTTCATGCGCTTTGGTGTTGACGATATTCCAAACACGCTGTTTTTGGTTGAGCCCGATGGCAGTGTAAACTACAACAACATTCAAACCTTTAGCAGTGCCGACTTCGCTGGGCTTGTTTCGCTTAGCCAAATTGTAAAGCAAACCGATGATATGACGATGGCGTTTGGCGGCAACATAAAAGTAATACACCGCAACATTGGCACGTTTGCAAAAGCGTGGGGCTTTGGCATTGACGCCGGCTTTCATGTAAGCACCCGCAGCTGGAAATTGGCAGCTGTACTTCGCGACGCCACCACCACTTTTAATAGCTGGAGTTTTGCATTTACCGAACGTGAAAAACAGGTTTTATACCTCACGAATAACGACATACCCCAACAAAGCACCGAATTAACTGCGCCAAGGCTTATTCTGGGTGGTGCTTACACGTTTGAGTTTGCCAGCGACTTTAACCTGTTGGCCGAGGCAAGCCTTGAAACCACGTTTGATGGCAAGCGGAACACCCTCATTAAAACCACAGCCTTTAGCATTGACCCCCGGCTTGGCCTGGAGTTGGGCTTTAAAGATGCGGTTTTCCTGCGTGGCGGCATCAGCAACTTTCAGCAGGCTTTAAAGGATGGCGATACCACCAATCTTAAAAAAACCTGGATTTTTCAGCCCAGCGTTGGCGCAGGCTTTAAAGTAAAAAACGTGGCCATTGATTATGCATTTACTAATTTGGCCAACCAAGATGCGCCGCTATTTACCCACGTGGTTTCGCTGAGTTTAAACATTAAAAAGAAGGAAAAATAGGCCCTCATTATTGATAATTTTAAGAAGCCACTACACCGCATAACATTATGAAAATAAATGCTTTAGGTTCTAAACTGGCCAATATTTCCACCGCCCTCCGCAGCTGGGGGTTGCTGGTATTGGCGCTATGGATGGCAACCTCGGCCCAAGGCCAATTCAACAACGAATGGATTGACTACAGCAAAACCTACTACAAAATAAAAGTGGGTGACGAGGGGATTTTTAGGTTATCGAAAACAGTACTGGACGCTGCAGGTATTGGAGGCAGCGATGCGGCGCATTTTCAACTCTGGATAAATGGCACCCAAATTCCCCTGTACACTTCAGTGGCAAGCGGGGTGCTGCCGGCCAATGGCTTTATTGAGTTTTACGGCGAAAAAAACAATGGATCTCTCGATAGAAGTCTGTACCGCAGCACCGCCGATTACCTACCCGGTAACAATAGCTTGTTTACCGATACTGCCATTTACTTTCTTACTGTTAATACCGTGGGTGCTAACCTGCGCTACCAACCCGTTGTTAACAATTTAAGCAACCTTCCTGCTGCTGCGCCAAACATTTGGAAACGGCTGAGACACAATTACATCAACGCTGGTACTCAGCGGCCCTATGTAAATCGTGGCCTGGGGATTAACTTTGGTGAAACAGTTTACTCCTCATCGTTTGAGCGGGGCGAAATGTTGAGCAGTGGTGACATTTTCCCTAACCAAAACAATAACGACAACTCGAATAGAGATGCGCAATACGCCAACCTGCTGCCGTACACACAAGGTAGCCTGAACGTAAAAGTGCGTACCTGCATAGCGGGGGCAGCACAGCGCAACCGCACTGTACGGGTAAGCTTGGGTGGCACCACCATCTACGATCGTTTTTTTGCCACCTACGAAGCCCGCATCGATTCAGCCACCAATGTATCGCCTGCGCTGTTGCAAGGCTCGCCGTTTATTCAAATCTCAAATCTTAATACCGACGTTACAGACCGTGTGGTGGCTGGCTTTACCGAGATTGAGTACCCCCGCC
>RDXD01000249.1 GCA_004292575.1 Bacteroidota bacterium | reverse complement strand
CTATTTCCCGAAGTTCTTGGGTAGGAGCTT
Organism: Bacteroidota bacterium; assembly: GCA_004292575.1. GTDB lineage: Bacteria > Bacteroidota > Bacteroidia > Chitinophagales > Chitinophagaceae > Phnomibacter. Next base: position 2,306 of record RDXD01000249.1, on the reverse strand, counting down.
TTCGAGCTGATTGATCTTGGTGTTTTGTAAGTTGGTGAGCACGTAGGCTAGCCATTCATTTGGATTCACTTTAGCCAACTTACATTGCGCCATGAAGGTGTAAATGATGGCCGCGCGTTGGGCTGCTTCGTGACTGCCGGCAAAGAGGTAGTTTTTGCGGCCCAGGGCAATGGGTCTGATTTGGTTTTCGATCAGGTTATTATCAATTAGCAGGTTTCCATCGAGCAGGTAATTGCTCATTTCTTCCCAGCGTTCAATGGCATAAAGGAATGCTTTGCCGATGGCGCTTTTGGGCAACACCAGTTTGTTTTCGGCAGCTATCCATTTGGCCATTTCGTTGATAATGGGCAATGACTCGGTTAAACGCAATTCCTTGCGCTCGTCGGCAGTGAGCTGCATTTCGGTAGCCTTGTCTTCTATGGCATACAACTTTTGGATGTATACCAATGCCTTTTGAGCCCTGGCTTTATCGTTGTTTTGGGCATCAAAGAACTTACGCCGGATGTGTGCCAGACAAGCTAAGTGCACAATACCATCGCGCGCAGCAATTTGGTTATAGCCCGCATAGCCGTCGGTTTGTAAATAACCGAAGAACTTCTTGAGTGTTTCCCATACATGCTTTCCACCCCTACCAGGCTTGTATTCAAAAAGCACCAATAGCGTAATGGGAGCATGATATGCCCAATAATAACCCAAATGGGTATCACCTTTGACTTTTGGGTCTTGAACCTTGATGGTAGTTTCATCTACTTGCAAATAGGTTTGTGCCTCTAGCAAGCCTTTGCAGTAGTTGTAAAGTATTTCGAGTCGCTCCAAGCAGGTTTTCACCCAACCATCTATGGTTGATTCAGGGATAATGATGTTGCTTCTTGCAAAACGTTGCCTGATGCGATAAAGTGGTAGGTGATCTACGTATTTGTCGATGAGTATTTGCACAAGCAAGTTGGCTGTTGGGATTCCCTTTTCGATGACCTGCTCTGGCATAGGGGCAATGGCAAAGGCTCCTTCACCCGATTTAGGAGCATATTTACGGCGAATGGTGCGTTCGATGTAGAAGCGCTCAGGCTGGTAACCCAACTTGTCGCTCACCTCTTCTCCTACGCATACCATGTCGGCAGTATCGCAATCAGGCTCTATAATGGTCTCAACTACTTCAAGGTTAGCAGGCATCTCGCAGCGGCCTGGATGTGCCTGCTTTTGGCGAGTGTAGGTAACCGTAATTTGCTCGGCTGCTTGCTCTTCCAGCTCTTGCTTTACAGGCTCTGATACTGGTGCAAATAAATCAAGCTGGTTAGCGGGCTGCTCAAAACGTTCACGTTTTTGACCAAAGAGCATTTGTTGGATACGCCGGATTAAATCGTCCCGACGGGCAAGCTCAGCTTGCTGGTTTTGAACAGTGTTTTCGAGTGCTGCGATGCGCTCTTTTAGCAATGCATTTTCCTGTTCAGTGGTCAATTTTGCGCGATTTGAATAACATAAAAATAGCTGTTTAAGCCCGATTAAACAAGCTTTTATTCACTTTTTATGTCAGAAAATCGCACTTTTTTCTTCACCGAACTCAGCTCAATGCCTTCTACAATCAGCACCAAGTCGGGCCACTTCAACACCCCTGAACTTTGAGTTAAATCGGGCACACTAAAGCGTCCACGCTCCAAACGCTTGTGGTACATCACCAAACCTCCAGGCTCCCAACAAAGCAATTTGATCTGATTACGCTGCTTGTTAATAAAAATATACACGCCGCCATCCAGCGGACTGCGGCCCAATTGGTTCGTTACCAAACCGCACAAGCCATCAAAGCCCTTGCGCATATCGCAAGGCTGATTGTATAGCAAATAGCGCTGGTGGTTGCCCAGGCTAAACATGCAACAGCCTGCTCAGATCGGCAAACGGCACTTTGCCACTCAATTTTAAACGCACACCACTCGGATAGCAAATCTCTATCAAATGGCCATTGCCAAAATCACCCGCTACCTCGACGAAACTACCAGTGCCAGCTTGCTTCTTGCGCTTTTTGTGGTAGTGAAATACGCCTAAACTCAAGCCACGAGCTTCGCAAAAACGCTTGATACTCTCACCGCTGGTCTGCTGCTCAGCTAAAATCAATTCCCAATTCTTCTTCATGATCTTTTTTGCACGAAGTTCAAGCGCTTTAGGTCAGGAAGCAATATGGGGTTGGCCGGGGGGATACGTTGCAAGCGAAGCACGAAAATTATTCGAACTATTGCTTGCTTGGGCCAGCAATCTGCAGATCGACACCTGGTGCCGTTGTAGGACGTGTGCAAGGCTACAGATGAAGCCAAACC
>RDXD01000248.1 GCA_004292575.1 Bacteroidota bacterium | reverse complement strand
AAAATAACGTTTGGTGGGACACCAAACGTGGTAAAAACAGTGTTTGGTGTCCCACCAAACACTTACAGCCCAACAAAAATGAAATTGTATAGTGGTCTGTTTTGATACATTATTGATAAAAAAGCCTGTTTGTTTTCAACCCTGATATATTGCCAAAAGCAGGTCGATGACTACTTTTTTTGAAAATCTATCTACTGCATCTTGCCTGCATACGTGGGCAGGAAAGGAGGCAAGGTTTTGTATCATGTAAGCCATTTTCTGGGCTAAGTCATCTGCCTTGCCTACCTGTGCCAGCACGCCATTTTGGGGCGTTACGACTGATTCTGCACCTCCACAATAGGTACTTATGAGCGGTTTTCCGCAGGCAAGGGCTTCTGCCAAGACCACCCCCATCGTTTCGTGAATACTTGGCAACACGAATACATCACACGCCTGAAACGCGCTACGCGCCTCTTGCCTGCCCAATTCGCCCAACCAAGTGAGGTATTTGTCAATGCCTCGTTGGTAGGCAAGTTGTTGGTAGGCAAGTTTTTGCTCTCCCTCGCCCCCAAGCGTAAAGTGTACGTTGGGATATTGCTTTGTCAATATTTGGATAGCTTCAAGTAATACAGGCACGCCTTTTTGCTCCACCATTCTACCCAAAAAGAAAAAATGTATCTTCTCAGCAGGCTCTTTGGGAATGACTTGAAAAAAATCTTCGTCTATCAGATTCGGTACGTAGGCAAGGCGCGGGGCGTTGTGATTTGCCATATCTTGCAGGAGCGATTGACTGATAGCTATATTTTGCTTTGCGTCTTGGTAGGCAAGGGCGAGTTCGGGTATGAGCTTGCCTGCCCGCAAAAAATACGGGAACGGAAAGGGACTCATCTGCTCTGTGATGACGTATTGGAGATTGTATTTTTGGCTCAAGGCACGCGCTATGTAGCCCGCAGGAAAGCCCACATGGGCGTGTATCACGTCTGCCTTGCCTACCCGCTCCTGAAAGTGCAGTAAGTTTTTTTCGTTGGCGCGTATGATTTCATCAATATTACCACGTTTTATTTTTCTTGTCCATGTGAAAGTAGGTTGAAAAAAAGTAAACAAATTGGGTGCGTCTTGCCAGACTTGTGGAGCAGGCTTTTGGGCAAGTTTTTGGAGGCTTTGGAGCGGTTTTTTTGCCCAAAGCAACATCCGCTCGTCATTTTGTCCCCACGTACTGATGCCTACAGTATGTGCAGGATAAAGCGCGGTAATGGCTTGTGCTTGGTCTTGAAAAAAAATACCAGTAAGCGGACTATTGGGCGAAGGATACCACGAAGGAATAAAAAATATGCGCATAAAGTGTTTTAGAAAAACCTCTTTGGACAGAGATTTTTAAGATATAAGCCACGCTTTTGCGTCTTCGTAGTTCAAAAAGAGTTGGCGGTCTTGGGCTTCTTCTTGGGCTATTTTTTGATTTACTTGCTTGATACCAAACCTTGCAAAAACATCTTTGGGCGTAACCAATGCCCGCTTGACATTCCAATATTGGTGCGTAAAATCTACTGAACGCTTTACAGCATATTCTTGGTCTTCTGCCGATATGACTCTATGCTCCACGAGGTCAGTAAGCGTTTTTTTGACATGGTATTGTGCCATAAACTCAAAAATTTTGTCTATCCCTGCCCTGAACTCGTGTGAGGGTGTAAAGCCTTTCCAGACTACCTCCAGTACGCCTGCCTCTTGGTCGAGCAATATTGTCAAATAGGGTTTTTCGTGCAAAAGTTCCATGATTTTTGTATTTAGTATTTACAAAGTTAATCAAAAAAAGGAAAAAAGGAAAAATTGAAGCCAAATATTTAAATTCCTTGCCTGCCCTACTATCGTGGGGCAGGCAAGGAATTTTTAAAATAAGCAATGGCACTAATCTAAAGGCGTAAGTCCCATATCAGCCAATCTTTTGAGTAGGGCTTGTACTTTTGCTTCAGCTTCGTCTGCACGTTTGGCTTCTTCGTCTGCGCGCTTAGCTTCTTCGTCCGCACGTTTAGCTTCGGCAAGTTTAGCTTCAGCTTCCGCTTTAGCTTCTTCCACTGCTTCGTCTGCACGTTTGGCTTCTTCGTCTGCACGTTTAGCTTCTTCGTCTGCACGTTTGGCTTCTTCAGCTATGCCTTCTGCACCTGTACGTAAGATAGAACCTTCCCTATCACACCAACGAATAAAAGGCGCAGACGCATTTTCAAAAAGTCCTTCCCACATGACCAAACCCAGCGTGAGTTCGGGCATATAGCAGTTTATATCCATGTCATAAGGTTGATATTTGCCATGCACGAGCTGAAAAACATTCAATTCCTTGTCATACAATTCTTTGTACGGGTCGTGAAT
>RDXD01000469.1 GCA_004292575.1 Bacteroidota bacterium | reverse complement strand
TTAGCGTATTAGAGCTTTTTACTGCCATGGTTAAAGTTTTATAATGTAAGCTAATGTGTAGTAAGGCGGCCTGTTTTCGTGCGGCTGGTTGCCGCCGGTATTCTGTGTAGGCCAGCTGGTAGTTATGGCGCCATTATCGGTACCTAGGTAGGCCGTATTGCCCTGCGCACCGCCGCCGGTATCGTTCTTATAAATGCTTATTGTGTGTTCGTGACTAGGCAGCTCTGTGGCTTCAAGCTGAACTTTTTTTCTTCCCAAATCGGCGCCTACTCCTATTGCGTTATAGTCGGCATCGGCATCGTGGTAGCCCACAATAAACCTGCCCCTAAGGTCGGGCCTGGCTGGGCTGCCACCACCATCGCACAATGCCCAGCCTGCGGGCACAGCAGTAGGGTCGCCGCTCCACATGCTTATAAGCCCGGCAGGCACCAGCCTGTCTTGCATGGCCTTCAATGCATCAAGCCGCACAAAATTGCTAAACAGCAGGCTACCTACGGCCACACAGCGCGCTGTGCGCCGGGCATAAAGCGGCTTGCTTGTACCGTCAAAAAACAGCATATTTTGTTTTAGCTCTACCACCTCTACATAGGTGTTAATAAGGCAGGCCTCAAACTCAAGCACTTCACCATTAATTATCACCCACCCTGCGCTAAGGTTATTGCCGCTTTGCTGCACACCGCCAAGTATTACGGTATTGCCGGCCAAGGCCGCAAGTGCGGCAAAACCGCCCTGGTAATCGGCCTGCATAAACTGCAAAATATTTTGCGTAAGTGGCATGCCGCCAAGTTGGCCAAATTGTATATTGTTCATAGTTTAGTAATTGGTGATGTTGTAGTTTTTTCCCGCCACTTTGTAAGCATCAAGCAGTGCAACCATTTCGCTGGCATTATATGCTAGGCCGTTTGGCACATAAACGGTAAAATCAACCGGCGTTTGCCCCGTTTCTTGGTTGGTGTACAAAAACACCGCACTTCCTTCACCGTCTAAATTCAACCTCAGCGCCTTGTTTTCGGCATCTTCAAAAATGTAAACAGGGGCGTAGTACACGGCATCGGCTATGTAAATGCGGCGCAGGGCAGTGTCAAATCTATCGTTAAGCATTTTTTGCAAAAAGCACACCTGCCCGTTTATGGCCAGCCAATAGCGCAAAAAATTTCTATACTCGGTAAACTTATTGTGCAGTGCATTTACAGGTTCTACCATGGCGGCGCCCATGGCACCTATGTGGCCGTTGCGCATAAAGGTGGGCATCAACAGTTGGTGCAAGCGTCCCCAATTTACATCGTATATGGGCCTATTCATGGCTTTAGGGGGTTGTAAAGTTTACTATTAGGTCGGCGCCAATGTTGGCAAATGCCAAATACCCAGCATCGGGTACATAGCGGCCTGCCTGCAAGCTGCTAAATGGCAGGGTGCCATACCGGGCAGAAGCCGCCGTTACATAAGCGTGCAACACACCAGGCACGCGCTGCACTTGGTCTATCATTTTATCCAGCTCTAAAACCCCATTAAAGGGTAATGTTTGAAGCACATTTTTTACAGCCGATTGTACCGGCTCGTTATTAGTGCCGTCTATTCTTTGCCCAGCAAGGTTAAGCACCAGCGCATCTATTTTTACCAGCAGCTCCAGCTTCAGCTCATCGGGTGGGCCGCTGGTTACCAGCAGCTTTATGCCCGCGTACTTTATGGCCTGCATGTATATGTTTAATGCTAAAAGCTCGGCAATTTCTAGCCTGCCTAGGCTAGTGCCTACCAGCTTGGCTACCTTTAGGCGCAAGCCATCGTCCACCTCGCTTACGGCTGCCTGCGCCACTATTTTTTGGGCCTTCACAAAATCTTCAGTTAGGCCGGCATTATTGTAGAGGTCGGTATCGGGGGGCAAAGCACTGCCGTACTGAAAGAGCTTTGCCTTTTCGGCATACCATTGCAGGCTACCGGGCCGCATACGTGCCACCACTTCGCTTGTGTCCATCTGCAGCAACTCAAACAATTGCTGCTGTTGCAAAAAACCATAAGCCACAGCGTAAAAAAGCAAGCTTTCTATGCTGGCGGCGCTAAACTGCTCGTCAAAGCTTTTGCCGGGCACAAGTGCATATAGGGCAGCCACTTCGGGCTGGGCCATGTAGGCATCGGTTATGCGCTTTTTTATATCGTCTATCGTTGCTGCCATTTATTGCTTTTTATTGCACCACAAAATCAGATTCTAAAATCCAAACGCCAATGCCATCGGCCGTTGCATCTGCGCTTTGCACCAGGGCGGTGGCCGGGCGGTGCAGGCGTTTTTCCAAATAGGCCACCACGCGGGCATCCACCACGCTTACGCTTAGCAACTGCTGCCCCACCGTAAGCCCGGCGGTTATGCTTATGCCGTTTGCTAAGGCCAGCTGCCAAGCTGCCAATGGGCTGCCGGCTATCTGTACAGCCACATCCAGTACCGATTGGCCCATGCTAACGGCTACTTTGGTCATGTTGATTATTTTTTACCACGGCGCCCTTTTTCTCTATGGCAAGGGTTAGCAAGGCGTGCAACGGCTTAAACAAATACTTGGTCACTAGGCTATCGGGCGCAATGGCCATTAGATTTTCGCAAATGCTCACTATTTCTGCAAAAATCATAAACACAATTACCCCGTCGTCAAGCAGCTTGCTCCATGCTTCTTCTTTTAGCGCATTTTGAAACAGCATCACCAGCACTAGGGCTCCAAGGTATTGTATGAGCTTAGTTACGGTTTTGCGTATGCCACTGCTGGTGCGGGCTTCCTTTATGCGCCAGGCTTTTATATACCCAGTAAAAAAATCAAATACCATGGCCATTAGCAGCCAAAAGCTCAGGTCGGCATTTGGTATCCAAACTATTTTTAAAAAAAGCAACGTTGTGTAAATAGCTATTATTTTCATGTTTATTAATTAGGGGTAAAATGCATCAATTGTAAGCGCCTTATTTGCACCAAACAGCACGCTTTGCACCACTTGGCCATCCAATTCCATTTGCTGCCGTATATGCATGCGCCAGGCCAAAAAATCGGCATCCAGCACCACTGAGCCAATGCCTACGCCCAAGGCTGGCTGGCTTTTTATTTCGCTGGCATGGCATTGTAATATCACCGCTTGGTTTTGGTATAGCACATCGCCCACCACCAAGCCCTGCGTTATTAAACCCTGCGCACTGCGCTGCACCTGCATGTGCAGGTCGTAGTTATTGTTCAGCAGTATGCCCAGTTGCTTTGCCATGGTTTTAAAAAATTTCGCCCTCGCTTGTGGTTTGGCCGGTGTGTGCAGCAGCAGTACCGGTAGTGGCCACTGTTATGCCGGGCCGCACTTTGCCGCTTTTTACAAATGCATCAATCAAATCGGCCAAGCCCTGCGCATATTCTTCGTAGCTGTCGGTGCTGCGGCTCATCATGTTTTCGTGTAGGGCCTTTATGCCGGCTTTTAGTGCTGTTTTGTTCAAAGCCATTTTTTGTTAGTTAAAAAGCGTTTTAAAATCGGTTTCAAATTGGGTCAAAGCCAATTGGGTATCGGGCAGTATGGTGCCACTTGGGCCTGCTGGTGTGTATAGCTTTAGCCCGCGCAGCAGGGCCACCAGGTCGGTTAGTAGTTGCGCCACGCCAGTATTGCTGTTACTAAGTTCTACTTTGGCTGCGGCGCCATCAATCACCACCTGCAAGCCACCCTGTGCGTAGGTCAGCTTTTGCACTTCGTCCACCACCAGCACCACCAAGTCTTTTAGGTCGTTGGTAAGGCTACCCAGCAGCACCATGCTGCCCACTTTAGGCTCTACCAGTAGCTGGTTGGCATTGGTGCCAATGGTGGCTTTTAAGCGTACTTGGCTTAGCTCCATGCCGTTGTACATCACGGTGCAGTGGTCGCCGTTTATGGCCACCACCTCGGCAGCTAGCAGCGGCACCGTTTCGGGCGGCAGCACGGCCTGCTTTAGCGCATCTATCAGCTTGTAGCGTTTGTCCATGTTTATTGTAGCTTAATGCCAAGTTCTATTTTTCGGCTGCCGCCGTCTTTGCTAAAGCTGGTGGTTACCGCTTTGGCATAGTAGCGCCCATTTTTGTATTCAAAGTCTTCGTCTATTACTTCCACACTGTAGCCCGGCTCCACCACCGGTATTAGCCAGGTAGTAAGGTCGCCCTCATAGCCATCATATACGTTTTGCAAGTGCTGGCTTTTGGCTCTTTGTGCCATTGCCTCGGGGCTTAGCCCATGCGCTTCCAGCTCCAGCTTATCGCCACCGGTGGTGCCATACCGTTGGCTACGCTTTTTACCATTGGGGCCGGTGTTGGTTACCACCACCTCCAGCTTTTTATCGTCGGCCATTTTATAGCTTAGTGCGGCCTGCTCCACATTGTGCTGTAGGCTAAGCTTTACTTGGCCATGCTGCTGGGCATACAGCGGGTGTATGTTTAGTTGCCACTGGCCTTGGGTGGCCAGCCAGCGCATGTAAATGTTGGCCTTGGTTTCATCTTGCAGCTTTTTTAGCACATCGTACCCGGTGGCTTTATCTACCACAAACTTTTCGTAAAAGCCCGGCGCTTTTAGCCCGCAGTTTAATGCTATGCTGCTGTTGGTATTGGCCAGCACGTAAGCGGCCACATCGGCCACAGCGGCACCCAGCAGCTGCTTGTTCGGTATAGGCTTGCGCAGCAGGTACAAGCCATCTTCGCACGTTAGCTTTAGGTGGCCATCGTCGGTGGTTATGGCCAGCAAAAAGCCTTCAAACTCCCGCACCAGTTTTCCATCATATCCTAAAAGAACTGTTACGCTATCGCCACGCTTTAGCTGTTGCTCCACACGCAGGGCTTGGTTGTAGGCGTATAGTGGCAGCACAATTTGGCAGGTATCGGCCAGTGCATCCACGCTTTTCACAATCTCCACACTATCCAGCAGTGCCAGTTGGTAGCGGCCTATGGTTATTTGCCAGTCCATCGTGTAGTGCATTGCTCAATTGGCGTCTAGTTTTAAAAACAAATCCCAAGCGTCATCGCTATAAGCGCTAATGGTGTAGGCTTGGTTTTCGTCGCCTTTGGTAAAGGGGAAATCGTATTTCTCAATTACCAACCGCGATATACCAAACAGGTTTAACTGGTCGCTTCGCACCTCAATATGCTCGCGGGCTTCGCAAATGCGCTGTAGCATTTGCACGGCTTTAAAGGGGTATGTCCAGTCGTCGCTTTTGGTTAGCAGTCCGGCAATGTTTATGGTATAGTCGTCGGTAGCCCAGCTTTCTTTAATACTGCCCCGTAGTGCCTTGCCGGTGTTGGTTTTTTTAGCCACTTGCCGGCGCACCAGTGTATTGCCACCACCTATGCTTACCATGGGTTCGGTAGGCAGCAGCCACCAGGCGCTTTCGGGCCAGCTAAAGGGCTTTAGGCTTAGCGGAAAGCACATGGGCACGCCAAACACACTGTAAGCTTCGGTAGTAAGCTCTTCGGGCACCTGTTGCACATTGTAGCCGCTTGCCTTGGCCATGCTTACCGTTTGCCCTGCCGGGTAGGGCGGCAGTGGTGGCAGCACACGGCCACCCAATAAGCCGTTAATGCCAAGCTGCCCTGCCAAGGCCACCGCTTTGTCTTTTGCGGCCTGTATATCGGCACTTAGCAGCGGTATGTTAAACAGGTTAGGCATGCGCACCTCCCAAGCTTGCACCCATGGCCACCGCCCGGGTTAGTTCATCAATTATAACATCTCGCAGCTTACTCACGCCCTCTATTACGCCACCGGCTTCAATTTTTAGGCTGCCAATTTGCTGGCCAATATGCACGTGCACGGTGGTGTTTTTTGTGCCGCCGGTGGCTATGGCCTCATTTGTATTTTTACCTGCACCACTGGAGCTGCCATCACCACCTGGTGGCACAGCACCGGCTGGTGGCACAGCACCCGGCACTGCAGGTGCTGCAATGCCCACTGTTTTCTTTAGCCCATCAATGGTGCCGGCTAGCGTTTTGCTGTTTTTGGTAAGGGTTACTTTGCTTAGGCTGGCGGCGGCCAATGCCTCGTGGGTTAGCACTTTGTTTTGGGCGGCAGCTATGGCCGTGGCACGCTCGTTTTGTTGGGTTTGTATGGCAGCTAGGCCGGCGGCGGCACCATCTTCATCCCACAGGGCCTTTAGCTTGTACCAGCCCTTTTCCATTAGCTCTATGCCACCCATAAAGGCATCTTGCACTTGCAGCCATATCACTTCAAAGTTGCCTTTAAAAGCATCCCAGCTGTGGCTTAAAAAGCCCATTAAATTGCGCCAGGCTTCGCCCCAACCATCGTAGCGGTATATTACGTATCCAATAGTGGCTATAAGGGCCACAATGCCAGCAATAAGCCAAAAAATAGGAATGCCCCACATGGTGGCACTAAGTACGCCTGTAACGCTAGCCCAAGCGGCTTTTGCTCCGGTTACAATACCAGTCCATATTGCCTGTAGGCGGGTTTTACCTATCAAAAATGTAAGGGCGCCACCCAGCATGGCGAAAGCTGGGGCCAAGTCGGCCACCAAATTTACAGTGTCGCCAGCTACCTTAGCATATCCCATTAGGCCATTAGTGCCATTAAAAAGGGCTATTTTTAAATCATCAACACTGGCCTGTAGCCGCTTGTTTTTTTCCATGGGGCTTTCCATAACAATAGCAGCCTGTTCATAGGCTGTATTGGTGCCCGTTACGGCCAGCGTTAAGGCTTCTATCTCGGGCACGCCGCCAATTAAGGCGCGTGCCGCATTTTGATTTTCCATGCCAAAAAGCTTGGTTAGCAATGCCCCGTCGTTCATTACCGGCTGCAGTGCTTTTAGCCGTTGGCTAAGTGGCAAGCTGGTGTTGCCAAGCGTAGTCATGTCCACCCCGGCGCGGCGCATAGCCTCTTGGGTTTCCTTTGGCATAAATCGGCCCTGGCCCATTACAGCCAGTGCGTTGCGCAGTGCTATGCCGCCCTCGCTACCCTTTTTGCCGGCCTTATCCAGCACCTGTATGGCAGCATTGGTTTCTTCGAAGCTTACGTTAGCGCCCTTAGCCGCCATGCCTGCCTGCTCAAGGGCGGCCTTTATTTGTGGCAGTTCGGCACTGCCTTCTTTGCTTGCAGCAGCCATTACATTCATCATGTCGGCCATGGTTTTGCCCGCTGCTATGGGGTCTTCGGTACTAATGCCAAATTGGTTCATGGCAGTAGTTAACACCTCTGTGGCGGCAAGGCTATTGCCACCCATGGTTTTGCTTAAGGTAGCCACACTTTCACCCATGTGTTGCAGGGCTGCCGGCTTGTTAGCAATCTCTGGGCTAAGCTGGCTTAGCAGCAGCTTGTAGCTCTCTACGCTTTCTGCTGCAGTACCGCCAAATGCTTTAGCTGTTTTGCGGGCATAGCCCTCAATATCTTGTAGCTTTTGGCCGGCAATACCCGTAATGGCTTGCAAATCGGCCATGGTGGTGCTAAGTGCCATACCGGGAGTGCTTATGTTGGTTAACCCGTTGGCTACCCTGTTCATTTGGTCTAGCGCGGCATTAAAGTTTAGACGGTTTATTTTTGTACCAATGTTTTCGGTAGCTTTTTGCATGTTTACAATGGTCTGCTCCATCTTGCCGAAAAGGCCAAATATTTTGGCCTCTCGTACGTTAAACTGAAAGTTGTAATTCAAATCGCTCATACCTTTACTTTAACATTTGCTAAATGATTGGTTCTTTTATCGCCGTTTTGTTTTATGTCCTACTTGCAATAGGTATGTTCAAAGCCATTTTTGATTGCATGCGCGACCAATGGCGCGACGGCTTATAGTATATTACAACAGGTTCGACATAAATTCATTAGATGGAAGTCTTATTTGCGCTTTATGCTTTTACCGGCCTCATTGCAATGTTTATTTACCTCTTGCGGTTTACGCTAATGGTGTTCATGGCACCGTTTGTACTAATAAAGTCCTTTGCCCAAAAGGAGAACCGAAGAACAGCTATCCTTGCCGCCTGCGCCATTGCCATGTGGGGTCTAGCAGTGTACTTATGGGCAGGCTTATAACTTTCGCGTTTGCTGCATCAGTCTCAATGCTCTAATTCAAATTACTTATACCTTTACTGCCTACAAATCATCGTTATGATTCAGTTTTTTGGTTTAATTGTTTTTGCACTGCTGATTTTTGGAATGATACGTGACCTGTACCAGGTCATGTTTCCAAAAGATTAGCACAGCTACTTTCCCGCCTCCTTTTTACGCACCCATTCCAATTCTTTTAGCCGCATGCACCAGTCTTCATCGCTTAGGCTGTCGGGGTCGGCTATGTGCAGGTGCATACGCATGTGGGTGTTTGCTATGCGTATCCAATCCCCATCGCTTACCTCGGCAGCCGCTAAAGCTTTACCAGTGTGGCCTCGCGTACCTCCACTAGCGTGCCCAGCACCTGGCTTACGCTCAAAAACAGCGTGTCGTCGGTCTTTATGGCTTCATCGCCACCCAGCCAGCAATTGGCCAGTAGTATTTCGTTAAACTTTATGGGGTCTTTAGTAGCCACACTGCCTGCATAGCTCAGCGTTTTTCGGTCGGGGCGTTTTAGCCACGCCTTGCGCCCATCCACATCTACCACATACACATCGCCGTGCTGCTTTTTCCATTGTTGCAATTGTTCTGGGCTTATCTCTGTCATAATAATAAAAAGCTTTATGGCTCTACGCCGTTTTTAATAAGGTCTTCCAGCAGTAATTGCTGGTTTTTTGCAATGGCTTCCAGCCGCTCCACCCGCTCTTTCAGGTCGCGCTTTTTTTGCAGCACCTGCGCAAGCAAATTGCCTACGGTTTCAATTATTGTTTTGGTGGCCTCGGGGCTTAGCTTGCTCATTTTAGTGGTTGTAATTGTTAAGCAAATCATCACATCCTCACATCCTCACATCAGCAAATCATCACATCCTCACATCCTCACATCCTCACATCCTCACATCATCACATCCTCACATCCACACATCCTCACATCCTCACATCTCCATTACACCTGCCGCAGCACACGCACCGCCACAAAGGGCAGGGTTACTTCCATCATTTTATCGCCCTGCTTTAGCTCTTTGGGGGTTTCGGTAAAGTAAATGCCTTCAATGCGGTCGTTAAGCACTGCATCGCCAGCTTGTGCGCTGCCGTAGCTTACCACAGCCGTTAGCCCTTTTAGGGCCAGCATGCTGCCGTTGCCAGCTTTTACCAGTGCTTCCATTTCGCTCTGCAGCACGGTCATTTCGCCCTCGTAGCTAATGTTGCCGCTTTGTATGCTGTGCGGGTAGCGGCCCTTGGCATACAGGGGCTCGCGTTCAATTTTTTCGCTATACTTTACGCCACGGATGCCCGTTAGGTCGCGGCCACCCAGTACCAGGGTTACATCGGCCCATTCGTATTCTCTGCTGTTAAATGCCACGGTAGTTTATTTAGGTAGTTTTTTAAAAAAAATGCTTGGTTAGCCTGCTATTACCTGAAAGCCTAGGTACACATTTATGTACCTCGGGTAGCCAAATGGGCGCACCCGTAGGCTCACATCAAGCACGCTGTTGCTAATAATGTTTTGGTCGGGATCAATGTAAACCTTTACCCCTTTGTCGTTAGCATCGGTTACATCGGCGCTTAGCTCGCCATTGGCCGTCATGCCGCTAGCAATGGCTGCTTCCAGCTTGCCTTCCCAGGCCTTTACAATAGGCAGCTGCAGGGTGCCTGCACTGGTTACCGGCACCTCGTCTAGCAGCTCCTCCAGCATACTTTCATAGGCTATGCGGTAGGCTTTGTCAATGGTGCGGCGGGCCGTTAGTTGGCTGTAGTCGTCGGTATCGGCAGTGGCCATGGGGTCGTCGGCAAAAAAGTAGCCGCTTTTGCCCACAAAAGCCCTAAAGGTTATGTAGCCCTTATTGTGCACGGTTTCCACATCGGCCAGTTCGGCTTCGGTGTTGTATAGCCAGGCTTCTTGCATAGCCAGTGCGCCATCTTTTACACGGCCTATATTGCGCTGCACTGGTGTGCTGGCCAGCCTGCCGGCCAGTAGGCCAATGGCCGCCCCGCGGCTGCCCGCTGCTGCATCGCCCAGCAGCACACACACGCCATTTTTGGCTTGGGTTTTTAGGTTGGCCAGTGCCACTGCATTGCCCGTGTAGCCGTATGCTTCTATGGCCACAAAAAGCGGCGCAAAGCGCACATCTTTGGCCCATACCGTTAGCGCTTGGGCCGCCGCAAGGGTTGGTAGCACTTGCGTATCCATGCCAGTTTCGGTATTGTAATTGGTAGTGTGGCTGTAGCCCGTGCCGGGGTCGTAAGCCAGCATTAGCCCGCGCAGCCGGCCATTGGCGGCATTTATAAGCTTAGTAGCATTATCCGCTGCTATGCTCACCATTTCGGCCATGGGGGTGGCCATGGGCAGCACCATTAGCCACAGCTCTGCGCCTTCGCCTGCTTGGCTGTAAAACTCGGTGCAGGTTTTGTGCAGCTTGCGGGTATCAATTAGCGGCAGTGCAGTAAGCGCCGGCTGGGCAGTTACGCCACTGCCAAGCGGGCTGCTTTGGTTGCCATTGCTCCAGGCAAGTTGCACCACCTTGCCATTGGCTGTGGCGCCGGCGGCCAGTGGGGCTGTTATTCTTATGCCATCGCCCACGGTGCGGGTGCAGGTATAAGTATGGCTAGCCGTATTTAAGTTTACCGCAGCCGCCAAACCCAGTTCCAAGTCTTCGGTTGTGGCATCGCCAGCAATGCGCTCGTAAGTGCCAATTACAGTGCCATCTACGGCAATGGTTACTTGGCTGCCTACATTGCCAAGTGTGCCAATATTTAGCCACCCGCTTTGGGCAGCCACGCCTGCCACCGCAGCACTGGCTTGCCGCGCAGCCTGGTAGGTGGGCGTTATGCCCAAGGCTTGCACCATGGCCATATTGCGCACCACATAGGCCGTGGCCAGGGCCAGTGTGGTACCCACGGCTGTGCCGCTGCATACCAGGCCCATTACACCATCGGCAGGGGTGGTTACCTTGCCAAGGGCGCCGTTTTCAAAAAAGAGCTTTATACGTGGTAACATGTGGTGTTTTGTTTATTTGCTTTAAGCGGCGTTTAAACCGCGGTTAAAAATGGTTCTACTGGTGTGTCGGGTAAGTTGTTTTGCGGCTTGCCCGCTTTGCAGCTGGCTTTGCAGCCACTGGTGCTTTGGCAGCTGCTGGTTCAATCTGCTTAGTATCTGCTGGCTCATTTGCCATTGGCTCGCTGCTTTCATCTGTACCCGCTGGGCCTGGCTCTACTTGGCCTGTTGCCACTGGCTGCGCACCAGTGCCAATAGTGGCATCATTACCAACCACTGCTTTTGGCTTCGCCTGGCCGGGCCTTGCCACTTCTGTTACGGTTTTGTTGGCCAGCGTTTTGGCATGGTTTGCTGCATCGTACCTGTTGTGAAACAGAAATCCATCGGCGGTAGTAAATACCAGTTGGCTGTGTGGGTAGGCTTTAAAGTACCAATCAGTTTGCATAAAATTTACAGTTTAGTTACTTTTCAACCGGCGTTGGTGGGGGCGGCCATATTGCCGCCCACCACACTTTCACGCTGGGTTGGGGTGTTTGGGGTATAGTGTAAAAACAACTAGCTAAGCGCACTTACCATAGCGCCTATTTGCCTGTTTTGCATGGGCAGGGCTATGTAGTAGTGCCGGTAGTTCATTTTGTTGCTTTGGCCCTCGGGGTCTTGGGCGGCAGGCATAAAATACTGCTTGGTAAGGCCTGTTTTTTTGGCCACATTGCTGGTTACAAACGCCACCGAAGCTGGGGCGGTGCCAGCACCAGGCACGGCAGCAAATGCCACTTTTGCCTTGGTGGCCACGGTGTAGCTGGGGCTTACAATGTGCTGGTAAATGCTAAAGCCTGCAATAACCGGCGCCACCATGCCGCTGCTATAGTTTACCAGCCTGTCGCCAAAGTT